>DASTGE010000547.1:0-3840 GCA_035719405.1 Burkholderiaceae bacterium | reverse complement strand
TCCATGATGCCGGCGATCTCCTGCCCGATCTGCTTCAGGCCGTTCGCGACGTATTCGAGCGCGGTCTGCCAGTCCACCGAGCGCCACTCGCCGCCCTGCTTGATCATGGGCGAGGTCAGTCGCGACGGGCTATTGAGCGCTTCATAGGAAAAGCGGTCGCGGTCGGAAAGCCAGCACTCGTTGACGTCTTCGTTCTCGAGCGGCAGCACCCGCATCACCTTGGCGCCCTTGATCTGCACGATCAGGTTGGCGCCAGTGGAATCGTGAGGGCTGACGCTCTTGCGGCGCGACAGCTCCCAGGTGCGTGCACTGTAGCGGAACGGCCGGCTCGTGATGGCGCCGACCGGGCACAGGTCGATCATGTTGCCCGACAGTTCGGAATCCACCGTCTTGCCGACGAAGGTCGTGATCTCGGAATGCTCGCCGCGATGGAGCATGCCGAACTCCATGATGCCGGCGATCTCCTGCCCGAAGCGGACGCAGCGCGTGCAGTGGATGCAGCGCGTCATCTCCTCGAGCGACAACAGCGGCCCCACCTCCTTGTGGAACACGACCCGCTTTTCTTCCGTGTAGCGGGACGAAGAAGCGCCATAGCCGACCGCCAAGTCTTGCAGTTGGCACTCGCCGCCCTGGTCGCAGATAGGGCAATCGAGCGGGTGATTGATGAGGAGAAACTCCATCACGCCCTGCTGCGCCTTCACCGCCTTGTCGCTTTGCGTGCGCACGATCATGCCCTGCGTGACAGGCGTCGCGCACGCAGGCATGGGTTTGGGCGCCTTCTCGACATCGACGAGGCACATGCGGCAATTGGCCGCGATCGACAGCTTCTTGTGGTAGCAGAAGTGCGGGATGTAGGTGCCGGCCTTGTCTGCGGCGTGCATCACCATGCTGCCTTCCGGCACCTGGACTTTCTTGCCGTCGAGTTCGATCTCAACCATGTTCAGACGTATTTCGGGACCATGCAGGTCTTGTGTTCGACGTGATAGGCGAACTCGTCGCGGAAGTGCTTGAGCATCGCCCGCACCGGCATTGCGGCGGCGTCACCGAGCGCGCAGATCGTGCGGCCCTGGATGTTGTCGGAAACCGAATTGAGCAGGTCGAGGTCGTCCATGCGACCCTTGCCGTGCTCGATGCGGTCGACCATGCGCCACAGCCACCCTGTGCCTTCACGACACGGCGTGCATTGGCCGCATGATTCGTGGGTGTAGAAATACGACAGGCGCAGCAGGCTCTTGACCATGCAGCGTGTGTCGTCCATGACGATGACCGCACCGGACCCGAGCATCGAGCCGGCCTTGGCGATGGCGTCGTAGTCCATCGTGCAGTCCATCATGACGCTGGCAGGCAGCACCGGGGCCGATGAGCCGCCCGGGATCACCGCCTTGAGCTTGCGGCCGGTCCGTACGCCGCCCGCCAGCTCGAGCAGCTTCGAGAAGGGCGTGCCGAGCGGGATCTCGTAGTTGCCGGGCAGGTTCACGTCGCCGACCACCGAGAAGATCTTCGTGCCGCCGTTGTTCGGCTTGCCGATCTCCAGATAAGGCTGGGCGCCGTTGTTGATGATCCACGGCACCGCGGCGAAGGTCTCGGTGTTGTTGATCGTCGTCGGCTTGCCGTAAAGACCGTAGCTCGCGGGGAACGGTGGCTTGAAGCGCGGCTGGCCCTTCTTGCCCTCCAGCGACTCCAGCAACGCCGTCTCCTCGCCACAGATGTAGGCGCCGAAGCCGTGATGCGCATGCAACTGGAAGCTGAAGCTGCTGCCCAGGATGTCGTTGCCGAGATAGCCCGCGTCACGCGCCTCGCGCAGCGCCTCCTCGAAGCGCTCGTAGATCTCGAAGATCTCGCCATGGATGTAGTTGTAGCCCACCGTGATGCCCATCGCGTAGGCCGCGATGGCCATCCCTTCGATGACGATGTGCGGGTTGTAAGCGAGGATGTCGCGATCCTTGCAGGTCCCGGGTTCGCCTTCGTCGGAATTGCAGACCAGGTACTTCTGCCCGGGGAACTGACGTGGCATGAAGCTCCACTTCAGGCCCGTGGGAAACCCCGCGCCGCCGCGGCCGCGAAGTCCTGACGCCTTGACCTCGGCAATCACCTGTTCCGGCGTCATGCCGCTCGAAAGGATCTTGCGCAGCGCCGAGTAGCCGCCACGCGACTCGTAGTCCTTCAGGCGCCAATTGGTGCCGTCGAGGCCTGCGTAGATCTGTGGATTGATGTGTCGGCCATGAAAGCAGGTCTCGCGACCCTTGGCCTGGAACTTGGAGAGGTCGAGCATGCTGGCTGTGCCTGTCCCTTTTTCCTAACTTCGTTTCGCCCTTACTTCGCCTGCGACGCGAGCGTGGCGACAAGCTCGTCGAGCCGGTCGGGCGTCATGAAGCTCACCATCTGCCGGTCGTTTACCAGCATGACCGGCGCGTCAGCGCAGGCACCCAGGCATTCGCTTTTCTGCACGGTGAAGATGCCATCGGGCGTGGTGCCGCCCTCTTCCACCTTCAGCTTGGAACAAAGGTGTTCCAGGGCCTTCTGCCCGTCTCGCAGCGCGCAAGGAAGATTGGTACACACGTTGAGCTTGAAGCGGCCCATCGGGTGTTGGTTGTACATGTTGTAGAACGTGACCACCTCGGCCACGGCAATCGCCGGCATGCCGAGATATTCAGCCACAGCGGCCTCAGCCTCCGGGCTGACATGGCCCTGCTCCTGCTGCACGATCGAGAGGCAGGCCATCACGGCGGACTGGCGCTGGTCGGCCGGGTACTTTGCCACCTCCCGATTGAAGCGGGCGAGCGTCTCTTGCGAAAACATCATCTGTCGATCTCGCCGAATACGATGTCCATGGTGCCGATCACCGCGACCGCGTCGGCAATCATGTGGCCGCGGGACATCTCATCCATCGCCGCCAGGTGCGGGAAGCCGGGAGCGCGGATCTTGAGGCGATACGGCTTGTTGGCACCGTCGCTCACGATGTAGATGCCGAACTCGCCCTTGGGATGCTCCACTGCCGCATAAGCCTCGCCTTCAGGCACATGCATGCCTTCGGTGAAGAGCTTGAAGTGGTGGATCAGCTCCTCCATGTTGCTCTTCATGTCGACACGCGAGGGCGGAGCGACCTTGTGGTTATCGGTGATGACGGGACCGGGATTCATCCGCAGCCAGTCGACGCACTGCAGGATGATCCGGTTGGCTTGGCGCATTTCTTCCACCCGCACAAGATAACGGTCGTAGGTGTCGCCGTTCTTACCGAGGGGGACATCAAACTCCATCCGGTCGTATACGTCGTACGGCTGCTTCTTCCGCAGGTCCCACGCGATGCCCGAGCCGCGCAGCATCGGGCCGGTGAAGCCGAGGTTGAGCGCACGCTCCGGCGAGACAACGCCAATACCCACGGTACGTTGCTTCCAGATCCGGTTGTCGGTAAGCAGTATTTCGTAATCGTCGACGTTCTTCGGAAAACGCTTGCAGAAGTCCTCGATGAAGTCGAGCAGCGAGCCCTGCCGCGCCTCGTTCATCTTCTTGATGACGCGCTCGTTGTGGATCTTCGAGGCCCTGTATTGCGGCATCGAGTCCGGCAGGTCGCGATAGACACCGCCGGGACGGAAGTAGGCGGCGTGCATGCGCGCGCCGGACACCGCTTCGTACATGTCAAAGATGTCCTCGCGCTCGCGGAAGCAGTAGATGAGAATGTTCATCGCACCGCAGTCCAGCCCGTGCGCCCCCAGCCACAACAGGTGATTGAGCAGACGCGTCAGCTCGGCGAACATCACACGGATGTACTGCGCGCGGATGGGCACCTCGATGCCGAGCAGCTTCTCCACCGCAAGGCAGTACGCATGCTCATTGCACATC
>DASTGE010000546.1:0-2616 GCA_035719405.1 Burkholderiaceae bacterium | reverse complement strand
GCCAGGGCATCGTGCAGGGCACGTACGAGACCTTCGTCGAAGCGGCGCGGCAGCATTACGGCGGGGACTGGCGGGGGAAATGGATCCTCACCGCCGGCCTCGGTGGAATGGGTGGTGCTCAACCGCTCGCGGCCACACTTGCAGGCGCGTGTTCGCTGGTGGTGGAATGCCAGCAACAGCGCATCGACTTCCGCCTGCGCACCCGCTATCTGGACGAGCAGGCCGCGAGCCTTGACGACGCGCTCGCGCGCATCAAGCGATATACCTCGGCAGGAGAGACGAAATCGGTCGGCCTGCTCGGCAATGCCGCCGACGTGGTGCCCGAACTCGCAAGGCGCACCGCCTCCGGCGCGTTGAAGCCGCATCTCGTTACCGACCAGACATCGGCTCACGACCTCGTCAACGGCTACCTGCCGCTGGGCTGGAGCGTGGAGCGCTGGCAGGCGGCGCAGCGCGATTCGTCTCAACACAAGGAACTGCAGGCTGCTGCCGGGCGCTCATGCGCCGAGCATGTTCGAGCGATGCTTCAGTTTCATGCAATGGGCATCCCGGTGATCGACTACGGCAACAACTTGCGCCAAGTCGCGCTCGACCATGGCGTGCCCGATGCGTTCGCCTATCCAGGCTTCGTGCCCGCATGCATCCGGCCGTTGTTCTGCCGCGGCAAGGGGCCGTTCCGCTGGGTCGCACTGTCGGGAGATCCCGAGGACATCCATCGGACCGACCGCAAGCTGAAGGAGCTGTTCCCCGACGATGTTCACCTGCACCGCTGGCTCGACATGGCAGCTCAACGCATCGCCTTCCAGGGGTTGCCGGCACGCATCTGTTGGCTCGGGCTGGGCGAGCGGCATCGTGCGGGGTTGGCTTTCAACGAGATGGTGCGCACGGGCGAGCTGCTCGCGCCGATTGTCATCGGCCGCGACCATCTCGACGCCGGATCCGTCGCTTCACCCAACCGCGAGACCGAAGGCATGAAAGACGGGTCCGACGCGGTGTCGGACTGGCCGCTGCTCAACGCCCTGCTCAATACGGCAGGCGGTGCGACCTGGGTTTCTCTGCATCATGGCGGGGGCGTCGGAATGGGCTACTCACAGCACGCAGGCGTAGTCATCGTATGCGACGGCAGCGAGGCGGCAGCACGTCGCATCCAGCGCGTGCTGTGGAATGATCCGGCGACCGGTGTGATGCGGCATGCGGACGCGGGCTACGAGGAGGCCCTCGCTTGTGCCCGAGAACACGCGCTGAATCTGCCGATGATCGGAGGGTGAGCTTCATGCCCTTGACGCTCCATCCGGGCCGACTCACGCTCGAACAGCTGCAGGCCATCCACTCCGAACATCACACGCTCGCGCTCGATGCCGGCGCCTACGATGCGATCCGGGCCAGTGCGGCTGTCGTGCAGCGGGCGGCGCACGGCGACACGCCGGTCTATGGCGTCAACACCGGCTTCGGCAAGCTCGCCAACCAGCGGATCAGCGAGGCCGACCTCGATACCCTGCAGCTCAACCTGATCCGCTCTCATTCGGTCGGCGTGGGTGAGCCTCTGGAACCCGCTGTCGTGCGGCTCATGCTCGCGCTGAAGGCGGCCAGTCTCGCCCGCGGCCATTCGGGCGTACGGCCCGAGGTCGTGGACACGCTGCTGGCCGTGCACAACGCCGGCCTGGTGCCGTACGTGCCGGATCAGGGCTCGGTCGGTGCTTCGGGCGACCTCGCGCCGCTGGCCCACATGACGCTGGCGCTGCTCGGCGAAGGCGAGATGTGGCTCGATGGTGAGCGCGTGCCCGCGATGGGCGTGCTGCGCGATGCCGGCATCGGGCCGCTGAAGCTTGCGCCGAAGGAAGGGCTGGCGCTGATCAACGGCACGCAGACTTCCACCGCGCTCGCTCTGCATGCGTTCTTCCGCTTCGAGCCGGTGCTGGAGGCCGCTTTGGTCATCGGCGCGATGACGGTCGATGCAGCGCGCGGTAGTGATGGTCCGTTCGATCCTCGCATCCACGCGCTTCGCGGCCAACCGGGGCAGATCGACGTGGCGCAGATCTATCGTGCGCTTCTGGCCGGTAGCGAAATCCGCCGCTCGCATCTCACCGGGGACGACCGGGTTCAGGATCCTTACTCTCTGCGTTGCCAGCCGCAGGTCGTCGGCGCCTGCCTCGACCACCTTCGTCATGCTGCGAAAGTGCTGCTGATCGAGGCCAACGCCGTCACCGACAACCCTCTGGTCTTTGCAGACGACGACGCGGGGCTCGTCTCCGGCGGCAACTTTCACGCTGAGCCCGTCGCCTTGGCCGCGGATGCGTGCGCGTTGGCAATCGCCGAGGTCGGCGCGATTGCGGAGCGGCGCATCGCGATGCTCATCGACACAGTCGTCTCACGCCTGCCGCCCTTCCTCGCGCGCGAGCCGGGCCTCAACTCCGGCTTCATGATCGCGCATGTGACCGCGGCCTCGCTTGCCTCCGAGAACAAGTCGCTCGCGCATCCGGCCAGCGTCGACAGCCTGCCGACTTCGGCGAACCAGGAAGACCATGTGAGCATGGCGACCTATGCGGCGCGCCGGCTGCAGCCGATGGCGCAGAACCTCGCGAGGCTCGTCGCCATCGAGCTGCTGTGCGCCGCGCA
>DASTGE010000545.1:0-3706 GCA_035719405.1 Burkholderiaceae bacterium | reverse complement strand
CCGTGGTACAAGCTCGCAGCAAGAGGGCTTTGGCGCTCGCCGAGGCCGTCGCGCCGGCCCGTGCCGTGCGCAGACGATGAGCATCCTCTCTGGCCCCTGTGAATCTCGAAATCCACCGGCACGCGCATGACCCTGCGCATCGAGTGTGTCAGAGGGGAACTCATGCGGGAAACAACTCAGCAACCATCGCAGTGCCATGATATCGGTTGCATGAAGATGAACCTTTCGGCGCGCGTGATCCCCGCGGTGCTCGCGCTGGCGATCCTGACCCCACCGCCACCGGGCGCAATGGCCCAGGTGCGGCTTCCCGCGCTCGGCGAGGCGGCGGCCGACGAGTTCACCGTGGGCGCCGAGCGTAAGCTGGGTGACCAGATCATGCGGGAAATCCGGCGCGATCCGGACTATATCGACGATCCTTTGCTGCTCGACTACCTGCAGACGATCTGGCAGCCGCTTGTCCAGGCCGCGCGGGCGCGGGGCGACATCGGCCCTGAAACCGACACGTTGTACGCCTGGGAGCCCTTCCTCGTGCGCGACCGCACGATCAACGCTTTCGCGCTGCCGGGGGGCTTCGTCGGCGTACACCTGGGGTTGCTGGCCATCACCACTTCTCGCGACGAGATCGCGGCCGTGCTGTCCCACGAGCTTTCGCACGTCACTCAGCGGCACATTGCGCGCAGCATGGTCAATGCACAGCGGCAGTCGTTGATGGGGCTCGCCGCCTTGATTCTCGGCGCGCTGGCGGCCAGCCGGAGCAGCCACTCGGGCGACGCGGCGCAGGCCGTCATCGCGGGCAGCCAGGCGGCGGTGACGCAAGGCCAGCTCAATTTTTCCCGCGACATGGAGCGCGAAGCGGACCGCATCGGCTTCAACGTGCTGACGGTCGCCGGCTTCTCGCCCACCGGTGTGGCGACGATGTTCGAGAAGCTCGACCATGCGGCGCATCTCAACGACAGCGGCTCGTACCCGTATCTTCGCAGTCACCCGCTGACCACGGAGCGCATTGGTGAAGCGCGCGCCCGGGCGCAGATGGGCCGGCCCAAACCCCAGAGCACGCCACTGGAACATGCGCTGATGCAGGCACGGGCGCGAGTGCTGATGGATGCGAGCGAGCAGGCGCTGCGGCGGCTGCAGTCCTCCGACGCGGTCGCAGCCGCCGCCATGCCCTCCGAGCGGTTGGGCGGGCTGTACGCCAGCGCGCTCGCCTCCACGCTTCTGCGCGACTGGTCGCGCGCGGACGCCGCCACGCAGCAGGCGCTGTCGATCGTCCGCTCCAGCCCAATTGCCGACCCGAACGCCGAGCGCGACCTTCATTTCCTTCAGGTGCAGTCCCTGATGGCACGGGGACAGGGGGCGCGCGCGTTCGAGATGATGGAGTCTTACGCGGGCGATGAGTCGCGGGCAGCCCTGCTTCTGAACGCGCAAACATCCCTCGCGGCGGCGAATGCGCGCGTGCCGAAGAGCGCCGATGCACTGCGGTTGAGCGCCGAGCGCCTGCAGACCTGGGTGTCTGTCCATCCTCACGACGCCGGGGCGTGGACGCAGCTGGCGCAGAACGCGGACCAGCTCGGTTGGCGCTTGCGGGCGTTGCGTGCCGAGGCGGAGTCGCGGGCGGCACTCGGCGACCTGTCAGGCGCTGTCGACCGTCTTCGAGCTGCCCAGCGTCAATCGCGTAACGCGAGCGGAGCCGCGGATTTCATCGACGCCTCGATCATCGAGGCGCGACTGCGGGACCTGGAGGGTCAACGTCGCCAGCTTGCCGCGGACATGAAGGCCTCCCGCGGTAGCGGGCCGCCGTAAAAATCGACACCCGTTGACATGCAGTCGTGCTCCACGCTGTGGAGCGCAACGCCCGCATAGCCCCAAACGGAGGCGACTGCTCACCCCCGCCGGTCAAATCGCCCTGGGGGCCTGTCCTTGGAAGCCGCGTCCGAGGCCGGCATCGGCTGGCTGGGCGGATCCTTGATCGGCTTGTTCTCGCCCGGATTGATCGGATCGACGATCGGGGGAACCAGATCGGGAGCGGGGGGCGGCGGTGGCGCGATCGGCGGCTCGGGCGGGACGATCTGGGCCCACTGATTCAGGCAGTTCCTGAAGGAGCGGGCCCGATGCCAGTCGGCTACCCGCGCGGCCGCGCTGCGCATGCGCGGATCCAGGCTGTACGGCATCGCTGTAATTCCTCGGCGGTTTTCAGCGCTTGCGCGTGGAGGTGGAGCCGGAACGTACGGTCTCGCGTGCGTCACCCGTGGTCGCCTGCGCTTTGCCGGCCATTTTGTCGATTTGCCCTGAAGCCTTCATGCGGCTGTTGCCGGTCAACTCGCCAGCCGCTTTCTTCACGCGGCCCTTGGCCTCTTCAGCACGGCCTTTCACCTGGTCCTTGTTCATGGCTGCTCCTTGCGGTCTTGTGGACGACATGCGCCGCAGATACAACGGCGACTTTCACACTTTCACTATGGCGACGCGAGCGGGATCTCGCTGTCGGCTCGGCCCGCGAGAGCCTGTAGGCGAAGGAGGACAAGAATCAACGACGCCCCCCGTTCAGCGCAGGCCTTCGTCTACCACCTCCACCCAGTGCCGCACGGGCGTCGTCGTTCCGCTCTGCAGGTGCTGAATGCAGCCGATGTTGGCCGACACGATGGTCTGCGGCTTGGCGGCCTGCAGGTGGCCGAGCTTTCTATCGCGCAGAGCGTGCGCGATCTCCGGATGCAGCACCGAATACGTTCCGGCCGAACCACAGCATAGGTGGCTCTCCGCAGGCAAGCTCACCTCGAATCCCAGCTCGGTCAGGCCTTCCTCGACGAGGCCGCGCAGCTGCTGGCCGTGCTGCAAGGTGCAGGGCGGATGGAATGCAACCTGCGGCTCCCGTGGCGGCCGCAGCCTGCGCTTGAGGATGGGCGCGATCTCAGGCAGCAGTTCCGAAAGATCGCGCGTCATCCCGGCGACCCGAACGGCGCGCTCGGCGTAGGCCGGATCGTGGCGCAACGCATGGCCGTAGTCTTTTACCGTCACGCCGCAGCCCGATGCGTTCATCACGATCGCCTCGACGTCCCCACGTTCGACCAATGGCCACCACGCGTCGATGTTGCGCCTCATGTGGTCGAGCGCACCCTCGCGGTCGTTGAGGTGCGCCCGTATCGCTCCACAGCAGCCGGCATCCTTCGCAACGAGCGCCTCGATGCCCGCGGCATCGAGCACCCGGGCGGTGGCGCTGTTGATGTTGGGCAGCATTGCGGGCTGGACGCAGCCGGCCAGCATCAGCACTTTGCGCGGGTGCGAGACAACCGGCCAGCGCTTGGCGAGCCGGTCAGGGCGTGGAGGCACCTTGTCCTTCAGAGTGCCGGGCAGCAGCGGGCGCACGGCGCGACCGACGGACATCGCAGGGGCGAATGCAGGCGAGGTCAGGCCTTCCTTCAGCAGCCAACGCACCGTGCGCTCACCCGGCGAGCGGGACACGCGCTTCTCGACGATCTCGCGCCCGATCTCCACCAGGTGCCCGTACTGCACGCCGGACGGGCAGGTCGTCTCGCAATTGCGGCAGGTGAGGCATCGGTCGAGGTGCAGCTGCGTCTTTCGCGTCGGCTGTTCGCCTTCGAGCACCTGCTTGATGAGGTAGATGCGTCCGCGCGGACCATCGAGCTCATCGCCCAGCAGCTGGTAGGTCGGGCATGTCGCGGTGCAGAAACCGCAGTGCACGCACTTGCGCAGG
>DASTGE010000544.1:0-5538 GCA_035719405.1 Burkholderiaceae bacterium | reverse complement strand
CGACCTGATCTTCGCGGACCCGCCGTACGCCGTGAGCGGCGAGGTCGTCACCCGGATGCTCGAGGACCTGCGTGATCACGGCTGGCTGGCGCCGGACGCGCTGGTCGCGATCGAGCGGGCCACGCGGGACGGACCGGTGCGCTGGCCGGCGGGGTATGAGGAGGGCAGGGCCCGTCGCTACGGCGAAGGGACGCTTTGGTACGGTCACGCCGCAGGTCACTGACGGCTTCCTCAGCGAAGGGTGCTCTCCTCGTGCGCCGTGTTGTCTGTCCGGTCGAACAGCTCGAACATGCGCGGCGAGACATAGTGATAGCTGTCGCGCCTGAGCGAGGCGACGAACACACCGTCGTCGACGGCGGCCGCGAATTCCTGGAAGCGCAGACGCGACTCGGCCAGCTCGCGCTGTGCCCTTCGTTCCGCGCTCACGTCGCGGGCGATCACTATCAATGCGGTCGGGTATCCGCAGCCATCGTACGTGGCGAGGAAGCGCGCATTGACGATGCGATGGCGCTTGCGCTGCGCAAGCGTGAATTCGTGCTCGACCGCGCGCCGCTCCCGCACCGCGCGCCACAAGACCGACTCCACGTCGACGGGCACCATCCCCTTCAAGGCACGTGTGATGCGGCGCCCCAGCAGCGCGCGTGGCCTCACGTCGAACTCCTGTTCGACGCGCTGGTTGAGGTACGCGACGCGAAGCTCCGTGATCTCCAGCACCATCACGCTGACGGGCAGGTGATCGGTCAACTCGTGGAGAAACCCCGTGCCAAGCATGAGCGAACTGGTCGCCGCCAAAGGTGCACCCTCGCCTCCCGTGTCCGGGACTTTGGCGTCGACGTGCGGGGTCTCTTGCTTGGCAGAGGTCAGATACGGGGACGGCAGTTGCATGCGCTCGGCAAAGGCGGGCAGCGGCGCGGAGCGCACCTGGCCCAGGCAACTGGCCTTTCGTCCGGTTCGGCGCCTGACTTGAGCGCCGCGGGAAAGCGGATTCCCACAACGCGAAGACGGGCACGAAAACGAAACGAATGGCGCCTCGACCTGCGATGCTGCCTCTGCGGACCAGGAGCGAAGGATCGCCGCCGGCAAAGCGCTCTTGCCCTGCCGGATTGCTGCCGCTTTAGGCGAACGCGCTCAGTCGAGCTGCGCGGCAGCCGCCAGCGCGCGCAGCTCCGCACGGTTGATCTCGGCCTCGCTCATCAACAGGGCATCGGCCGCGGCGCGGATGTCGAACAGCGACTCCATCTCCACTGCATCCACCACATCGAAATACGGCCGGTACGGGCCCGCGCGATCGACCAGAGCCTGCTGCACGCGATCGGGCACGGGAATGCTCTTGAGCAGCTCTTTGAAGGGCGTCTGCATCATGCGGTCGAGCAATGAGAAGACACCGCAGATGAACAGCTCGCTGCGCATCTCCTCGTCGCCCGAGCCGCGGGCCAGCTCTTCCATCAGCAGTCCCCGCCGCACGGCCGCGTACATGACGGGTTTCATGTTCGCATCCTTGCTCGCCGAAGCGAGGAGGAGCGCAAGCCAGCGCTTCAGGCGCTGGTAGCCGAGCAGCATCAGCGCGTGGCGGAAGGAGCTGATCTCCACGCGCAAGCCGAAAGCCGGCGAGTTGATGTAGCGCATCAGCTTGAAAGCCAGTGTCGGATCCAGTCTCAAGGTGGCCTCGAGGCGATCGGCAGGCTCCTGGTTGTCGACACGCCGGATCAGCTCGACGATCACCTGCATGTCGGGACGGGCGCCGCCGCTTCGCTCCAGCGTCTGGATCGTGTCATCGACCGGCCAGCCGAGCACGGCGAACGCCCCGCGCTGAAAGCTCGCCTCCATCTCGGGGAAGGTTCGCACGCCCGATTGGACATGGGGAATCGTGCGCGACACGCCGCTCGGCGCTGCGTCGCCGCGGCGCTCGTCGGACAGGTCGATGATGGAGTACTTGAAGCACGGCAGCACCTCGCGAGGCAATGGCTGCGAAGGGCGGCCCTTGAGCAGCAGCGTGTTCCCAGCACCATAGAGCTTCAGCAGACCCGCAACGTGCGCGGGCTCGCGAGCCATGAAGGCGGGAACCTCGATCATCAGGTTGGCCGCCGGCTTCGCGTCCATCAGGTCCTCGAGCAACGACTCGCTGACGATGTTCAGCGAGACCTTCCCTCCGTTGGCCGGCCACACCTCGCTCAACGTCTCGAGCAACGCGGACGCATTGACCTTCAGATCAGGGCGCGCTGGAAACACGGTGAGCCGGGTCGCCATCACAGCCCGACTGCGGTCGATCATCGGCGAGTATCCGAGGACCACCTGGCCCAGTATCGGATGTTCTGACATCTTCGCTACCTGCTTCCCTCAATCGCTTCGCGCACCGGTCGCACCCGGCATGCATCAGCGGATGTACTCGAACAGCGACAGCCGCTGCACCATCGAGTATGTCTTGAGCGCGGCGTCGTAGCCGCTCTGCCGATTCTGGAACTCGCTTACCGCTGCCATCATGTCCAAATCTTCCGCATTCGAGCGTTGACTCTGCGCAGCGAGCTTCAGGTCGTCGTTGCGGCCTTGAGCCGCATCGCCTTGGTTGAGCGTCTCCCCGGCCTCCGCCCGCGCGGCATTGACGGTCGTCATGGACTGATCGAGGTCGCGCAGGGCGCGCTGCACGGTCTGAGCGTTCTGCGCCGAGGTGCGGCCCGGCGTCTTCAGATCGGCAATGGTGCGATCAAGCGCCGTGAAGACATTCAGCGTTCGCGTGGACGGCGTGGCGGTGAACGTGTCGCCATTGGCCGGCGCACCGTTGATCGAGAATGACATGCCATCGATCGTGATAGCCTGCCCGGAGACGAATGGCACGTTGGTCAATGCGGTCGCCAGGCCGTCTTTGAGGACCGTGTAAGTGGGGGCGCCGCCAGCCGACGAGATGGTGACGGTATAGCTCGACGCCGTCAGGGCCGCGGGCGAGGTCACGCTGCCCGAGTCGATCCAGGCGCCTCCGGAGTTCGGCACGCCGACAGCCGTATTGAACACACCGTTGCCCGTGCTCGCCTGCAGCCAGATTGCCGCGCCGTCAGCCGACATCGGCATGCCATCGTCCGGCACGCGGGTCGCTCCTTGCGTGCCGACAAATTGCACGCCGCCGGGCATGTCGACGAAGGGCGGCTGGCTGGAACCCTGCCCTGCGAAGAGATAGCTTCCCGCGCCGTCGCTCCGGTTGGCCACATCGAACAGCTGGCTGCGGATCCTGCTCAATCGCTCCGCGAGGCTCTCGCGGTCGGAATCGGAATAGGTTGCGTTGCCCGCTGCCACCATCGTTTCGCGCGCGTCCTGCAGAAGACCGCCCGCATCGGCAAGCGCGGACTCGGTCAAGGCCATCGCGTTCTGGCTCGCCTGCAGCGCGCGCTTCGTGGCATCCGTACGCGTGATCGTGGTCAGTGCGCGTTCGGCCCGGGCTGCCGCCGCAGGGTCGTCGCTCGCCTTGTTCACACGCTTGCCGCTCGTGAGCTGAAGCTGCGAATCGCTCAACTGCTGCTGGCGCTGCTGCAGACCCTCGATGCTGGCATCGTATGCGTTGGCAGTGGAAATGCGCATCAGCCTCCCCCCTTCTCAGGACAGGTTCGTGAAAGCAGATTGGTTCGGGAGAAATACCACGAACGCCGCGTATCGGCGCGAGTGACTTGCCACAGGTTCTTCAAGTGGTTCACGATGTTCGCGTCCTTCGTGATAAATCTCCTGCTGCAAAGGCGTGCGCATGTCGAGGATCATCGCTTGGCCGCGTCGAGCAGGGTATCGAACAACGTCTGCGCGACCTGCAGCACCTTGGCCGCAGCCTGATAACTCTGCTGAAACTGGATCAGCTTCGCGGCTTCCTCATCGAGGTTCACGCCCGCCAGCTGCGCGTGCTGCTGCTCCGCGGCTGCCGCCACATGTGACGACGTGTCGTGCGCCGTCGTGGCGCTTTGCACGCGCACCCCGATGTCCGCCATCGCCGTCGCGTAGCCCTCGCTGAGAGTGACTCCGCCTGTCACCACGCCCCCCGACTGCGTGCGGCCGACGAGCGGCTTGTCGCGGAACGCAGCCATCGCCAGGGCATTGCCATTGTTGACTGCCGGGTATTGCGTCTTCGAGACCGTGAAGCTGTCGCCGTTGGCAGGCACGCCGTTGAGCTGCAACTCGAAGCCATTGAGCGCGATCGGAGTACCCGGCGTCCACGTCCCCGTGCCGTTGGCGACCACGGCATTGGTCGTGCTGTCGACCAGCTGCCAGTTGTAATCGCCGGTCGACGATGTGAAGGAGATCGTCGCCGTGTTCTGCGGGTTCACCGTCGGGCTCACGACGGTGAGCGAGGCGACACTGGCGGTGCCGGTGTTGGTCGAAGCTGAAGCAGCGGTGACAGGCGAGGCCGCCGCAATCCCCTTGGGATCGTCGAGCACGCGGCGCATGCTTTGTGTCGCGCGCCCGACCGCCTGAAGCAGGAAGCTGTCGGTTGTCGCTGGCGTGGGCGGCCCGATGGTGATCGTCATGCCGTCAATGGCGCCAGAGGGCGCCGTGACGGCACCGGTCGTCGGGTCGACGGTGAGCGTGCGCGCGAGGCCATCCGAGCGACGCGTGAGGGTGTAGGTGTCGGCGGTGTTCGGGTCCGGGTCCAGCGTGTAATCCGAGGCCAGCAACTGCGTCGGGTCGGCGACGGTGATCGAGACAGACGTGAGGAAATTGCCCTGAGCATCCTTGCCGTTGCTCGCTGCCGGCAATGCGCGCGGCGCACCGACCGCGAAAATCGGCGCGCCGGGCGAGGCCGGCACGCCGAGATCGAGGCCCATCGCCTGCTGGGCGTTCACCGTGCCCGAAATCGACACAGCCAGCTGGCCCAGCATGTTCGCTGCATCGTCGAGGTCGTTGTTCTGAAACAGCAAAAGCCCGGCGATGGATCCGGTGCCGAGGAGTGCGGGCGGCAGGTCGAGAACCTGACCGCTGACAGCGACGCCCACGGCAGATTGCGCCGGATCATAGGCATCCGGTTTCACCTGCAACTGCAGGGCCTGCTTGCCGAGCACCAGTTGCTGGCCTCCGGCTATGAAGACCGATATCGAACCATCGGCGGCAGGAACAGTATTGAGCTGCAGGTAGTCGCTGAGTTGACTGACGAGACGGTCCTGCTCGTCGAGCAGGTCGTTCGGCTGGTGCCCGATGCCGTGCGCCGCCGCGATCTGATCGTTGACCTCCCCCAGCCGCTTCGCCAGATCATTGACCTTGGCGACCTCATTGCGCAGGTCGGTATTGACGCCCTTCTGGATCTCGTCGAGCTGCTCGCCGGCCTGCCTGAAGCGTGTGGCGACTTGTTCAGCTCGCGACAGCGCGACCTGGCGCGTGGGCATGTCCGATGGGCGCGCGGCAAGATCGGACATCGCGTTGAGGAATTGAGTCGTGGTGTAGCCGACGCCGGCCTCCCCCGTCGGAAAGACGCCTTCCAGTTGCTTGAGCAGGTCCAGTCGCTGGCTGTCGTATGCCGCGGGGGAGCGCGTGCTGGCCGCCTGCTTGGTGAGGAAGTCGTTGTAGGAGCGC
>DASTGE010000543.1:0-10407 GCA_035719405.1 Burkholderiaceae bacterium | reverse complement strand
CGCAAGCGCACGGCCGATGCCTATGCCCTGTGGACCTTCAGCCCCGCGACACAGCTGAGACTCTCGGCCAGCAACCTTGTGCCGCTGGACTATTCGTACGCGACGGTGCTGGGCAACGAGAGCGCGCAGACGACCTTGCCCTCCCACCTGAATTGGCAATTGCGGCTGGAGCTGAAGTTGTGAGTTCAGCGCCTCCCCAACGTCGCGGGCGGGTATCCTGAGGCGTGCAAGCAAGGTTGCAAGAGGTGATGCCATGCTGCGATCCGCAGGCCGAGGCCCTGCTCGCGCTGATCGAAGAGCGCGGAATTCCTCCCGTCCACGTGCTCAAGCCCGACGATGCGCGGAGGCTGTTCCGCGAGCGGCGCTACTTCACCCAGCCTGAGGCACCCGAAGTTGCGTCCGTCCAGGGACTGCGTGCGAGCGGGCCGCATGGGGAGATCCCGATACGTATGGTCAGGCCCATGGGCTCGTCGCCCGATGCCCGATGCCCAGGCGGGAAACCGATGCAGCTATGTGTGCTTCGAACGCCAGATCAATGGGTTCGTCCCCATGGGGCGGGCGATCGAAGAGGCGAATACAGCGGTGGCGCTTTGCGCGGCGGAGTTGAGGAGGGCTGTGGGGGGCGGATGATCACCCGCGGGCTGAAGCACAGGTCGGTCGACATCCTATGCGCAGCCCCTCACGAACGGCGCCTTTTCGGGTACAACGCCAGACACGTGGGCGACGCAACGGCACGCGGAAAGGGTTCAACATGCTGACGATTGAACTGGGCCTGGCCGAACGAGATCTTCTGAGGAAGATCCTCGATTCCTATCTTTCCGACCTGAGGCAGGCCATCGCGGCGACCAAGCGCGACACGTCGCTGCTGCATGAGGAAGAGAACCTGGTCAAGGAACTGCAGAGAAGACTGTCCGAACAGACGTCTCAATGAAGGGATCACCAACGGGTGCAGCGGACGGGCCAGTGTGCCTCACGTTACCGCTCACGGCCCGCTCATCACCCGCCACACCGTGTTCCCCACATCGTCGGCCACCAGCAGTGCACCCTGCCCGTCGATTGCTACACCCACCGGTCTGCCGTACGCATCGTCGCCTTCGACAAACCCGCTCAACACCTCCACCGGCTGCCCTGACGGCTTGCCGCCACTGAAGGGCACGAAGACGACGTTGTAGCCGCTGCGCGGGTTGCGATTCCACGAGCCGTGCTGACCGATGACCATGCCGGTGCCGAAGCGGGAGGCGAGGGGACCGCGGTCGAGCCATGCAAGGCCGAGCGCCGCCACATGCGAGCCCAGTGCGAAGTCGGGCTGAAGCGCGTTCGCCACAAGATCGGGACGCTGTGGGCGCACCCGCTTGTCGACGTGATCGCCGTAATAGCTGTACGGCCAGCCGTAGAAGCCGCCGTCCGAGACCGAGGTGAGGTAGTCCGGGACGAGATCGTCGCCGAGTTCGTCTCGCTCATTCACCACGGTCCAAAGGCGGCTCATGGAAGGCTCCCAGGCAAGGCCGTTGGGATTGCGCAGGCCGCGGGCGAAGGGGCGATGCTTGCCGGTGGCCAGATCCACTTCCCAGATCGCGGCGCGGCCGGCCTCCTTGTCGATGCCGTTCTCGCCGACGTTGCTGTTGGAGCCGACCGTCACGTACAGCTTGCTCCCATCAGGGCTTGCGATCAGATTCTTCGTCCAATGATGGTTGAGCGGGCCGGCCGGCAGGTCGACCACCTTGGTGCCCGGCGTGCGGATCTCCGTCTCCCCCGTCGTATAAGGGAAGCGCACGACCGCATCCGTGTTGGCCACATACAGCTGGTCGCCCACGAGCGCGATGCCGAAGGGCGAGTTCAGTCCTTCGAGCAGCACGCTGCGCGTCTCGGCCACGCCGTCGCCGTCGGCATCGCGTAGCAGAGTGATGCGATTTGCACTTGGCACGGAGGCGCCCGCGCGCTTCATCACCCGCTTCATGATCCAGCCCTGCAGGCCCTTGGCGTCCTCCGGCTTCGGGGGCGCGTTGGTCTCTGCTACCAATACATCGCCATTGGGCAGCACGCACAGCCATCGGGGATGTTGCAGGTCGGTTGCGAACGCGCTCACATGCGTGCCTTCCGCGGGCTTGGGCGTCCTTCCCGTGGGCCAGCCCCTGGCTGTCGCAATATGTATGGTGGGTATCAATTGCCGCTTCGGCGCCGGCAATGAGGGATTGGGACCGACTGTCGCTTCGAATCCGGTCGGCGGCGTCTCGGCGCGCAAGGGTTGCGCCGACGCCAGGACGGCGATCGACAAGGTGATGGAGCCACGCAGCAATGCATGGCGGACCTGCGATGGTCGTGCTGGAGCGCTCATAGCGCGGGACTGTAGTGCGGGCGTGCGTCCCCTGTCGAGCCGGGGTATATCGAGCGCTGCCATGCGTATGATCGCTCTGCCCATGACTGTGAATCAGCACGACCTGCTGGACCCTGCGCTTGCCCGCTTTCTCGGCGCGCACGCGCTCGCCTCGTTCACGATCGGGCTCGGTTTCGTCGCGGCAGGCAGTGCCCTGCTCTGGTGGATGGCGCATCGCTTGATCGTGCCCCGCAGCGACAGCAGATTGCCGCCGTCTGTCTTCCTCCTGTCGCGGCTTGCGCTCGGCTTCGGCTTCGTTGCCGCTGCGGGCTACGGCTTTGCCGAAGTTGCCGAGGCGCTCGATGCCGGCACTTCATTGCGAACGTTCGACCAGACGCTTACCGATGCCCTCCGTGAGGGCACTCCGATCGAAGTGGTGCGCATGTTTGCGATGCTCACCCACCTCGGCGATCCGGGAACGCTCATTGTCCCGGGCCTGCTCGTCGGGCTGCTGCTCGTGCTTCGCGGTCGGCGCTGGCTTGCGCTCGGTTGGATGCTGGCGCTGGGGGGTAACGCGGTGCTCAACCCGTTGCTGAAGGCGCGATTCGCACGCATGCGGCCGCTGCACGAACATGAACTGGTCACCGCTCACGGCTTCAGCTTTCCCAGCGGGCATAGCTCGGGTTCGGTTGTGGTGTACGGCATGCTCGCCTATGTGCTGGTGAGAATTCTCCCTGCGCGTTGGCACTTGCCGGTGGCAGTGTTCGCCGCCGCGCTCGCGTTTACCGTCGGATGCAGTCGCATCTTCCTGCAGGTGCATTACGCCAGCGACGTCGCTGCCGGGTTTGCCTCTGGCTTCGCCTGGCTGGCGGTCTGTGTCACCAGCATCGAGTTGTTGCGCCACTACCACCGGGTCCGGGGAGGCGCCGTGCGAACACCGCCGTATTGAAACTTCAGCAGCGGCGGCTATGCTGCGTCAGCCCCGCTCCCGCCTTACCTCATCGCAGAAGGAGACTCAACGAATGGCTCGCGTATTCAATTTCAGCGCCGGTCCGGCCGTGCTTCCGGAGTCCGTGCTGAGTCAGGCAGCCGAGGAGATGCTCGACTGGCAGGGCTCGGGCATGTCGGTCATGGAGATGAGCCATCGCGGCAAGGAGTACATGTCCATCCACGCCGAAGCCGAGAACCTGCTGCGTGAGCTGCTTGGGGTTCCCTCGAACTACAAGGTGCTGTTCCTGCAGGGCGGGGCGATCGGCGAGAACGCCATCGTGCCCATGAACCTGCTGCGTGGCGGTTCGAGCGCGGACTATGTGGACACCGGCGAGTGGTCGAAGAAGTCGATCAAGGAGGCGAAGAAGTACTGCAAGGTCAACATTGCGGCGAGCGCGGAGGATCGTGACTACACCTACGTGCCGAGGCAGCAGACATGGCGACTGGAGCGCGATGCGGCCTACGTCCACATCTGCGCCAACGAGACCATCGGCGGCGTCGAGTACCAATGGACGCCCGACACGGGCGATGTCCCACTGGTGGCCGACATGTCGTCGAACATCATGTCGCGTCCTGTCGAGGTGAGCCGCTACGGGCTCATCTACGCCGGAGCGCAGAAGAACATCGGACCTGCCGGACTGACCATCGTCATCGTGCGCGACGACCTGATCGGCAACGCGCTGCCCATCACGCCATCGGCCTTCGACTACAAGCAGCAGGCCGACAACGACTCGATGCTCAACACGCCGCCGTCGTATGCCATCTACATCGCGGGACTGGTGTTCAAGTGGCTCAAGTCGCGCGGCGGACTCACGGCCATCGAGGCGCACAACCGGGCGAAAGCGGCGCTGCTGTACGACCATCTCGACGGCACGTCGTTCTACACGAGTCCGGTCGCACGGGAAGACCGATCGCTGATGAACGTTCCCTTCAAGCTGCCCGACCCGTCGCTCGACGATGCCTTCCTCAAGGGTGCGCAGGAGCGCGGCATGGTGCAGCTCAAAGGGCATCGCTCGGTGGGCGGCATGCGGGCGTCGATCTATAACGCGATGCCGATGGAGGGCGTTGAGGCGCTCGTGGCCTACATGAAGGAATTCGAGGCACGACATGGTTAGCTCGGTTAGCTCGGCCTACCGGGTACTGGTCCTCAACCACATCTCGCCCAGCGGCCTGCAGCGCCTGCCTTCCCCTGGTTATGTGGCAGGAAAGGACATCCCTGAGCCTGATGCGGTGCTGGTGCGCTCGGCCGACATGCATTCCATGGCCTTGCCGCCAAGCGTGAAGGCGATCGCGCGTGCGGGCGCGGGGACGAACAACATCCCCGTCAAGGCCATGACCGCGCGAGGCGTGCCTGTGTTCAACACGCCCGGCGCGAACGCGAATGCAGTCAAGGAACTCGTCGTCGCCGCGATGCTCATGGCCGCCCGCAACCTGGCCCCCGCGCTGCGATTCGTGGCCGGCCTCGATGCATCGTCGGCCGACATGGATAAGGCGGTGGAGGAGGGCAAGAAAGCCTTTGCGGGCTTCGAGCTTGCGGGCCGAACGCTGGGCATCGTCGGCCTGGGCAAGGTCGGCTGTCTCGTGGCCGACGCCGCGATCAAGCTCGGCATGAACGTGCTCGGCCATGACCCGGAGATCACGGTGGACGCCGCCTGGAGTCTTCCGGCGCAGGTCAGGAAGGCGGCCAGCGTGGTCGAAGTGCTGCGCAATGCCCACATCGTCACGCTGCATGTACCCCTCATCGAAGCGACACGCCGTCTTGTCAATGCCGACAACGTGCGCCTGATGCGTCCCGGCGCCATGCTGCTCAACTTCTCACGCGACGGCGTGGTGCATGACGCTCCCGTGCTGGCCGCGCTGGACGCCGGCGGGCTGGCGGCATATGTGTGCGACTTTCCCGGCGCGGCGATCAACTCCCATCCCAAGGTCGTCGCGTTGCCTCACCTGGGAGCATCGACCAGCGAGGCCGAGGAGAATTGCGCGGCAATGGCGGTCGACCAGTTGCGCGCCTTCCTCGAACATGGGGCGATCGTCAATGCAGTGAACTTCCCGCATGTGGAGATGGAGCGCGAGTCGGCTTTCCGCGTGGCGATTGCCAACGCCAACGTGCCGAATATGGTGGGACAGATTTCGACGACCATGGCAAAGGCCGGGCTGAACATCCACAACATGGTCAACAAATCGCGCGGCGACATGGCCTATACGCTGGTGGATGTCGACAGCCCGTTGTCGGACGCCGTGCTGGGCAACATCCGGGCGATCGAGGGCGTGCTGTCGGTGAGGTATATGCCCTTGAGGTGAGTCAATTTTGATGCGTGAACGGTGTCGCATCCGCCGGACCGACCGCGATCCCTCCCCCTCGCCGCAGACCTTGAAACATTGGCAACGAATCCCCAGGTGTTGCGGCAAGGAGAGATGTCCATGCACGTCACACACCCAATTCCCGCCCGCCTCACGGTCGTCGTCGCGCTTGCCAAGCTGCTGCAGCGGCTTGAGATGAGCCGGGTTCCAGTGGGCGCGGACCAGTACCGCTCAGTCGTCGACCGGCTCTCCGCTGTTCTGACGGAGACCCCGGCAGACGACGCACTCAGCGCCATCCTCCGGGCCTGTCCCGCGGCAGCCGAGCTTTACGAGAACTTGAACTACGACGTCGCAGGCCTGTGCCGGTCGCCGCTCGATGCGTCATTGCGGGCGGAAATCGAGGCGCGGGAATTGATCACGAAACTGCGCGCCGGTCGCACTCCGACTGGCACTGCCCGGTCCTGATCGCCCAAGCTCCGCCTCCGAGCGGTCGGCATGTGTTACACGCTGGTACGGTAGCCATGCGCTGAAATGAGCACCATCACGGGATGCGGGACTTTGAGCATTCCACGCTCTGGCGCGTGAGCGCCTTTGAGCGCTTCCGGCAGCGGACCGGAAACAGCGGATTCGTGCGGTTGGACGGTCCGTCGGTGCTTCCGACGACGTTGCTGTCCGACCTGCAGAGGCTCCATCATCAATCGGCGACGAATGACATCCTCGAGATCGTCGCCGCATGTGTCCGGCATCGGGAGCCGGCGCTGCTGTGTCTGGCACAGGACCAGGTCGTCTGGCCGGTGACGCTGTTTCCGTCGCAGATGCTCTACCACGCGCCGCGCGACCTGGCGCGGGAACTCCCGCTGGCCCTGGCTTCGCTGCGTGTGCTGACCGCCGAGCCTCCGGGCGTGCGCCCTCCGGGACACTGGATGCATGAACGCATCGGGCTCGTCGATCACTACAGGCCGATGGTGCCCTTGCTATGGGCGTTGGCCCTGTATGGGTCACGCTCCGTGCTGCTGACGGAGATCGGAGGCCGTGCCGCTTATCGGCTTGCTGCCGGCCGGGCCGGCGCCGAGTGGCCGCCGACACCCGGAGCGATGGGTTCGGCCTTGCAACGGCTTCGTGGGGAGGCGGTGTCTTTGCGTGAGATGGCGGGCTGGCCCGGCATGAGCGTCGAACGCGCGAGCCGCCTGCTCAACGCTTTGTATCTCACGCAGAACCTGATGGTCTCGCGCACGCATCCCGCGGCACGCGACGAACAAGGCTTCGTCCGCTCGCTTCTCGGCGGCAGGTCCAAGCGTTGAGGCGGGATCAGTGCAGCACCGGCTGCACGGCGGGCATCGCAACTTCGCGGCCGATGACGGCGCGGGCATACAAGTAGTTGTTGCGAGCACGTTCGCTGAGCGAGTCCAGATCGACGTGACCTTGCGCATCGCACGGAAAGGCAAAGCCGCGGCCCTCATCGAACAGGGACTGGAAGCGCAGCACATAGCGGCGCTGCTCGCTCGCCTGGGTGACGGTGATTGTGGCGGGGGTCGTGGCGTTCATGGTGTTTCTCCTGTCCTGTTGATCCTGTTGATCCTGCTCAGAAGCCTTATCGGCTTTGCTACTAAGGTAGGCAAGGGTCGGGCCGGGTGCCATAAGTCGCTTTCGGTGCGTGGCGTCGGACTGCATTGAGCTCGTGTGTAGGAAGTCGCCTGACACGGTGTTCACTTTCAGTCGTTGGCCTGCACCTCAAACTTACGGGTTTGATCCGCAGTTGGATGCGGTCAATACGAAGTTGTGTTGCGCGCCCCGAAGCAGGAGTTCAGATGTCCCGTATCGTCCCCCTGTGCGAGGGGGAGCGCGTCATCAGATGGGCTTAAAAGCGAACGTTGCGCAGCGGGTAGCATCGCCCCCCATGTTGCTGCTCGCACCCATGGAGGGACTGCTGGACTTCACGCTGCGCGATGTGCTCACCCGGGTGGGAGGCATCGACCGCTGCGTGTCGGAGTTCATTCGCGTCACTGGCACACTGCTGCCCGAGCGTGTCTTCACGCGCATCGTGCCCGAGCTGCTCACGGGAGGCCGCACGAGTGCAGGAGTCCCGGTGCGGCCTCAGCTGCTCGGATCCGACCCTGCCTGTCTCGCCGACAACGCGGCGCGTCTGGCGTCGCTCGGGCCCGATGGCATCGACCTGAACTTCGGCTGCCCGGCGAAGGTGGTGAACCGGCATGGTGGGGGCGCAATGCTGCTGCAGGACCCGGAGATCGTCCACCGAATCGTTGCGGCGGCGAGGCGTGCCGTGCCGCAAAGCGTGCCAGTTTCGGCCAAGATGCGACTGGGCTTCCATGATGATGCGCGTGCCGAGGAGTGCGCCTGCGCGATCGCGGATGGGGGTGCTTCGGAACTGGTGGTTCATGCACGCACCAAGGCCGACGGGTACCGGCCGCCGGCATATTGGGAGCGCGTGGCGGAGGTGCGTTGCGCAGTCTCGATTCCCGTGATCGCCAATGGCGAGATCTGGACCTTGGAAGATGCAGCGCGATGCCAGGCTGTGTCGGGCTGCAGCTCGCTGATGCTCGGGCGCGGCATGGTGGCCGATCCAGGTCTTGCCCGCGCGATTCGCGGTTTGCCCGGCGCGGTGGGCTGGGCTTTTCTCAGGCCGCTGATGGGCGAGTTCTGGCGCCTCGTGAGCGAGCGTGTTGAGGCGCGCCACCGCGCGGGTCGCCTCAAGCAATGGCTGAACTACCTTCGCCGGCGGCATCCGCAGGCGCAGGCGGCATATGACGAGCTGCGCACGCTCAACGATGCGCGGCGTGTGGATGAATGGGTGAAAGCGGGAGCGCCGAATGCTGGAAACGAAAAAGATCACGTCGCCGATTGACAGCGCAGCCCCATCGCCCATGCCCTTTCCGTCCCACGAGCAAGTCGTCGCCAAAACCCGCGCCTGGATCGAGCGCGCCGTCATCGGTCTCAATCTGTGCCCCTTCGCGAAGGCAGTTCACGCCAAGAACCAGATCCGCTATGTCGTGAGCGACGACACGGACATCGAAGATTTGCTCACGATGCTTTGCGACGAGCTGCGCCTTCTCGCCCATGCCGACCCCGAGGACATCGACACCACGCTGATCATTCATCCGCGCGTGCTGACCGACTTCCTCGACTTCAACGACTTCCTCGATCTGGCGGATGCGGCCGTCGACGATATGGGTTACGCAGGCGTGCTGCAGGTCGCGAGCTTTCACCCCCAGTACCAGTTCGAGGGCACCGAGCCCGACGACGTCACGAACGCCAGCAACCGCTCGCCTTACCCGACCCTGCACCTGCTTCGCGAGGCGAGCGTGGATCGGGCGGTGGAGGCCTTCCCCGAGGCCGAAACGATCTACGAGACCAACATGCGTACGCTCGAGGCGCTGGGGCCGGAAGGCTGGGCGCAGTTGCAGGTGCGCATCGCTGAAGATGCAGAGCAGGAAGGCAGCAGCGGGAGTTCCCCGCAGCGCTGAAGCCCGCCGACTGCAGGATGTGAGTCATTGGCCCTCGCTGCCGGCTTGCAACTCCCCGACTTCGATCGCTGCTCCAGGGTCTTCCTCGCCCGCTACGGACTCGGCAAGCAACTCGCCTTCGCATTCCTCACGCCGCGCCGAAATGGCGGCTGTCCACGCGCTCACGTCCTGCGGGCTCATGACGCCTAACGGCGCGATCCGGCCGTCTTCGTAACCGCGCTGCTGCACATCTGGAAGGTACTGCTCGCGTGACAGCAGCGTTCCCGCGCACACGCGTGAGACCGGCGGACGCTCATGAGTCTCGCGGTGAAGAAGGCCGAGCAGCTCGTCCATCAGAGGGGGCGGCACGACGTCACGCTCTCCCGGGAAGATGTAGCCGAAGAGCACGAGGTGGCTCAACAGCACGCGCCAGTTTGGACCAAAGCGAAAGCGCAGCCGCTGCCAATCGAGTCCACGTCCGCAGGTGCGCAGCAGGTGAGCCACGTCCGCGCCGTCGTAGCGCTCCCGCTCCATAACGAAGGCTTTGGACCACAGGCTCTCCTCGGGTGGGGCGAGTTTCACCGGCACGCCGAGCACTTCGCTGGGATGCCCGTAGGCGAACCAGCCCTCGTCCACTGGAGCGATGCCGTTGCCGGAGCTGAAGATGAGGTCGACGAAGGCGTCCCCGCTGTGCACCTTGCCCAGCCAATGAGGGAAGGTGAGCTGCGTCCGGTAGCCTGCGCCGTCGAGAGTGCGCTGCACACGCTCGAAGTCCTGCCGCAGGATGAAAAGGTCCAGGTCCTTGGTGTGCCTCTTGATGCCCGTGAAGTGCGCGAATGCGAATGCTCCGCCGACAAGGAAACGGACACCCGAGGCATTCAGGATTTCCAGCACCCTTCGGTAAAAGCCGCGGGTGTCGTCGTCAATCTCGTCCCACTCGTTCGGCATCTTGCGCTTCGTTTGTGGTGTGCGACCGATCCGGGCAAGGCGCGTGCCGATCGCTGGGCTTGCGATTTGCCTACGCATGCTTCGATGGATACCAGTCAACGACCGCTTCGCTTCGCCGCCGTCGGCGACATCCACTGCACCAAGGAATCGGCCGGGACACTGCGCGGCTTCTTCGCTCAGGCCTGCGAAGGAGCGGATGCGCTGCTGCTTAGTGGTGACCTGACGGACTACGGACTGGCCGAGGAGGCGAAGGTGCTGGCAGACGAACTGAGCGTCGTCTCGGTGCCCGTCGTCGCAGTGCTGGGCAATCACGACTTCGAGTCGGGGATCCACTGCATAGCTCGCGGCGCCGTAATGGAAGGCCGGCAGGATGACGAGTTGCCGGATCTCCTG
>DASTGE010000542.1:0-7028 GCA_035719405.1 Burkholderiaceae bacterium | reverse complement strand
GATGCGATGCACCGGCAGGCCGCAGTTGTGGGCAATGTCGGTCGCCTTGGAAGCCCAGGGTGAAACCGTGCCGAGCCGCGGCATCACCACGATCAGCACGCCATCGGCCGTCGGGCCCTGGTATTCCTGGCCGTACCGCAGCAGGTCGGCAAGGCGGTCATGAACAGGCGGACCGAATACCGCATCGCTCCACGCCCAATGCACGTACCGTGCGTGGATGCCGACGATGGTCGGGCTGACCACCTTCAGCTTTTGGAGCAGCGTCTGCGCGCGGAAAGCGGAAATTGCGTTGCATCCGTCGAAGTGCATCAGGTGCTTGGGCACGGAAGACATGCTGGGGGCGTGGGAGCGGCGGGCGTAAACGCCGCATTGTAGGGAGGCCGGCCTCGCGGGTTTCAGTCGGCTTGGCCTGCGCCAGTCGCTTCCCCGGCGTTCGCGCGCATCCACGACACTTGCGCGACGAGATCCCTGAGTACGATCGCATCCGGGTCTTCTTCACTGCGGATCGTCAGGCGCCGGTGGGATAATCCGGGCCCATGAGCATCACGATCAAGACTGCGGAAGACCTGCAGGGCATGCGTATCGCGGGCAGGCTCGCTTCCGAGGTGCTCGACATGCTGACCCCGCATGTCAAGCCGGGCGTCACCACCGAAGCGCTGGACAAGCTGGCTCACGCCCATATCGTCAACGTTCAGGGCGGCATCCCCGCGCCCTTGAACTACGCGCCGCCGGGCTACACGCCCTACCCGAAGTCCATCTGCACGTCGATCAACCATCAGGTCTGCCACGGCATTCCGAACGACAGGCCGTTGAAGAACGGCGACATCATCAACATCGACGTCACCGTCATCAAGGACGGCTGGCACGGCGACACGAGCCGCATGTTCGTCGTCGGCGAGGGATCGATTGCCGCAAGGCGACTTTGCTCGCTCACCTATGAGGCCATGTGGCGCGGCATCGTGAAGGTCAGGCCCGGCATCTGCCTGGGCGACATCGGGCATGCGATCCAGACCTTCGCGGAGAGCCAGGGCTATTCGATCGTGCGTGAATTTTGCGGCCACGGCATCGGGCGCCGCTTCCATGAGGAGCCCCAGGTGCTGCACTACGGCCGCCCGGGAACGTTGGAAGAGCTGGTGCCGGGCATGGTCTTCACGATCGAGCCGATGGTCAACGCCGGCCGACGCGAGATTCGCGAGATTGGAGACGGCTGGACCATCGTCACGAAAGACCGCTCCCTGTCCGCTCAATGGGAGCACACGGTGGTGGTCACCGAGACGGGCTACGAGGTGCTCACGCTCTCGGCCGGCAGTCCGCCGGCGCCCGACTTCGCCAAGCCGCCCACTGCGGTATCGGCCTGAATGGCGACGCACGGGGAGAAGAAACTCCGTCTTCATCCCGACCCGCGCTCCCTGATCGCCTGACCATGTCCGCGCAGCTCGACACCGCGCCTCTGCCGGCCGGCGGCATCAGCCATCTCCGCCAGCAGTTCCGTGACGGCAAGACTGCGCTGATCCAGCATTTCCGCGAGTCGCGGGCCAGCGTCCCGGAGGTCATGCGGCTGATCAGAGGCCTGACCCGCCATGTCGATGCGACGCTCGCGGAGTTGTGGCTTCACACCATGATGCCTACGGGTGCCACGCTGGTTGGCGTGGGAGGCTATGGCCGTGGGGAGCTGTTTCCCTACTCGGATGTCGACGTCCTGATCCTCCTGCCGCCGGGCCAGTCGCCGGACGCCGACCAGGCCCTGCGCGCGGCGATCGAAGGGCTTATCACCGCCTGCTGGGACATCGGCCTGGAGATCGGCTCCTCCGTGCGCACCGTCGAGGAATGCGTGGCCGAAGCTCAGCGCGATGTGACGGTGCAGACGGCTCTTCTGGAGGCACGCTTTCTCACCGGCTCGCGCACGCTTTTCAACACCTTCCGCGCCGCCACCGACGAGGCAATGGACCCGAAGGCCTTTCTGCGCGCCAAGACATTGGAGATGCGCCAGCGCCATCTGAAGTACGAGGACACGCCGTATTCGCTGGAGCCAAACTGCAAGGAGAGCCCCGGCGGTCTGCGTGACCTGCAGGTCGTGATCTGGGTCGCCCGTGCGGCCGGGCTCGGGCGCAGCTGGAGGGAGCTGGCGTCCAATGGATTGATCACCCCGTTCGAGGCCAAGCAGCTTCAACGAAACGAAGGGCTTCTGCGACTCATCCGCGCCCGCTTGCACATGGTGGCGGGCCGGCGCGAAGACCGGGTCATCTTCGACCTGCAGACGGCCGTGGCGGAGAGCTTCGGCTACACCTCAACAAAGGCCCACCGCGCATCGGAGCTGCTGATGCGCCGCTACTACTGGGCCGCAAAAGCGGTGGCGCAACTGAACCAGGTCCTCATCCTCGGGCTGGAAGAAGCGATCAACGGCTCGGGCAACGACCCGATGCGGCCTATCAACGAGCGCTTCTACGACCGCGGCGGCATGCTCGAGGTGGCAAGCGACACCCTGTACGAGCGCGAGCCGCGCGCCATTCTGGAAACCTTCCTCGTGTACCAGCAGACACCGGGAATCAAGGGACTCTCGGCGCGCACGCTGCGGGCCCTGTACAACGCCCGCGGCGTGATGGACGCGCAATGGCGGCGCGACCCGGCCAACCGCGGCGTCTTCATGCGCATCTTGAGGGAGCACGAGGGCCAGACGCACGCCTTCCGCCTGATGAACCAGACCTCGGTGCTCGGGCGCTACCTCTGGGTCTTCCGGCGCATCGTCGGGCAGATGCAGCACGACCTGTTCCACGTCTACACCGTGGACCAGCACATCCTGATGGTGCTGCGCAATGTGCGCCGCTTCTTCATCCCCGAGCATGCGCACGAATATCCCTTCTGCTCGCAGCTGGCCGCGCAGTTCGACCCGCCCTTCGTGCTTTACGTCGCCGCGCTGTTTCATGACGTCGCGAAGGGGCGCGGCGGCGACCATTCCGAACTGGGCGCCGCCGAGGCTCGACGGTTCTGCCGCGAACACGGCATTGAACGCGAGCACGCGCAGCTGATCGAGTTCCTGGTGCGGCACCACCTGACGATGTCCCGCATCGCGCAGAAGGAAGACCTGAGCGACCCGGAGGTCATCGCCCGGTTCGCCAGGCTCGTCGCCAATGAGCGACGGCTCACCGCGCTGTACCTGCTGACCGTGGCCGACATTCGCGGCACGAGCCCCAAGGTCTGGAACGCGTGGAAGGGCAAGCTGCTCGAAGACCTGTACCGGTTGACCCTGCGCGCGCTGGGCGGCGCCAAGCGGAACGTGGACGCGGAGATCGAGGGGCGCAAGATAGAGGCGCGCTACATGCTCAACCTCTACTCGATGCTGCCCAACACCGAAAAGGCGTTATGGGACACACTGGAGGTGAGTTACTTCGCCCGCCACGATTCTGCCGACATCGCGTGGCATGCGCGCTCGCTGTGGAGGCACGTCAAGACCACCGTACCGGTCGTGCGTGCGCGCCCCTCCTCGGTCGGAGAAGGCTTGCAGGTGCTGGTTTACGCCCCCGACCGCGGCGATCTCTTCGCTCGCACGAGCGGCTATTTCGACTCGGCCGGCTTCAACATCCTCGACGCCAAGATCCACACCACCCGAGCCGGCTACGCGCTCGACACGTTTCAGGTCGTCAGCCCGAAGATCGACCCCAACCACCCCAGCGAGTACCGGGACATCATCTCGCTGGTCGAAACGCAGCTTGCACGGGCATTGGCCTCGCACGGACCGCTGCCCGAGCCCAGCCGCGGACGCGTGTCGCGCCGGGTGCGCTCCTTTCCGATCGTGCCCCGCGTCTCACTGCGGCCCGATGAGCGCGGACAGCGCTGGCTGCTGTCGATCAGCACCAGTGACCGATCCGGTCTGCTTTACAGCATCGCCCGCGTACTCGCGCGGCACCGCATTAATCTGCAATTGGCAAAGATCAGCACCCTCGGAGAGCGGGTGGAGGACACGTTCCTGGTCGACGGCCCCGCATTGCAGGACGCGAAAACGCAATTGCAAATCGAGAGTGAATTGCTTGATGCTGCGGGCGCGGTTTGACGCCGGACGACATCCCCCTCGACAACGTTCGTAATTTGTGAATTCCCCCTTGATTGAGGGGAGGCCAATTGCCAATTGTGAGCTACGGTGAGACCGTGCTCTGAAGAGACGTCGCTCACCAACGGTGCGGGGCTCGATCGGCACGTTTTTCATTGGAGACTTTCCATGCCTGCCAGTACGAGGGGCCTGTCCCGCGCTTTCGCCTTCTGGCGATTCATCGCCAGCCTGGCTCTTTCAGCAAACTGTGCCCTCACGTTTGCCCAATCGACACAATGGCCGATGGCCGGACAGAACATCAGCAACACGAGGTCGTTGAATAGCGCGTTGAGCACGGCCAATGCGGCGACACTCAAGCTGAAATGGGCTTACCCCAACATGCCAGGCGACGTGTCATCGACACCTGCTCTTGTCGATGGGGCTCTATACATCACCAGTTGGCCGTCGGGTTGGCCCGACATGAGTGCCGGTGGCTATCTCACCAAGCTAAACGCGACCACGGGCGCCTTGATCTGGAACAAGCGCATCGGCGACTACACGGGAATGCCCACGAATGCCTTCTCGCGCACCAGCCCTGCAGTTGCCAACGGCGTTGTCTATATCGGCGACTGGCAACGAACGGACGCCAACAGGGTTACCGGAGCGCGCCTGCTTGCCATCAACGTGGACGGCAGTCGGAAATGGGTGACAAATCTGGATGACCACCCGGTGGCCCAGGTCACGCAGTCCCCCATCGTTTACAACGGTATCGTCTACGTTGGCGTCACCTCCGACGAGGAGAGCACCGGCGCCTGGTTTTCAGGCACCGGCCCCTGCTGCACCTTCCGCGGGTCGTTCCTGGCTGTGGATGCAGCGACAGGCGTGATCAAGTGGAAGGCCTATATGGTTCCATTGGGTTACAGCGGCGCTGGCGTGTGGGGGAGCACGGCGGCCATCGACCCCGCGAGCAGGACGGTTTACATCACCACGGGCAACAATTATTCGGTTCCAACTGCGGTCAAGACTTGCCAGAACCAGGGCAACCCGCCGTCAGTGTGCATGGACCCAAAAAATTACGTCGACTCGATCGTCGCGCTGAACATGGATACCGGCGAGGTCAGGTGGGCCACCGGCGTCATGCAATGGGTCAAGGGCACGAGCGGCTTCGATGACTGGACCACCGCCTGCACGGGCAATGGTTATCCACAAAACTGCCCATATCCGGTCGGGCCGGACTATGACTTCGCCGCCGGTCCGAACCTGCTCACAGTAACCCTCAAGGGCAACCGCGGGACGACTCTCGCGGTCGGTGCCGGACAGAAGAGCGGGATTTATTGGATGCTCGACGCCAAGACCGGCAAGCTCATCTGGAGCACGCAGCTCGCGACCGGCGCCGTCGCGGGTGGCATACAGTGGGGCACCTCAACGGACGGAACCCGCATTTACGCAGCAAGTTCCAACAGTGACGGCCAGAAATACAAAAGCTACAAGACGGCAACCTTCGCGGCAATGGACGCATCGACCGGGAGGATCCTTTGGCAAATCCCGGAACCCACAGGATGGACTTATGCACCCGGACCGGTGACCGTGACGAATGGCGTCGTGCTCGCCGGCTCCCTGGGAAGGAAGGTATTTGCGTTCAATGCAACGAACGGCTCGAAACTGTGGGCGTGGGACGTCGAAGGGGCAACGAATGCGGGCCCGGCGGTGAGCACCGATGGCACGATCTATTGGGGCAACGGCTACAACCGGTGGGGCCCCAACAGTCCGGGGGCGCCGAGTCATACCTTCTATGCTTTTTCAATCGGGGGCACGTAATGTGATCGCGGTGTCTCCAATTCAATCCCCCGCTCGCCGCAGACACCGCTGATATCGCTCCTCCACACGGTTGGCAAACCATTCGGTTGTCAGCGACCGCGTGATCTTCGGGCTTTGCAGACGGATGCGGGGGATCAGCGAGCGAGGCAACTGCTTCACGGCAGCCCTTTCCGCAAGCGCAAAGACTCGCTCGTAGAGCGGACTGCGCTCGAAACCGGCGCTGTCTTCCTGCTCCAAGGTACGACGTATTTCTTCTTCTTTCATGCTCAATCGGCCCGCAAGGGAGCGCGCAGCGAGTTCGGTCGAACCCGGTGAATCACTGCTGTCGCGCCGCACGAGATCTCCGTCGAGATCGAGGCTGGTTCCCGACGCGATGGCGAGCGCGTTCTGGAACGCCGCGTTGCGGCTGGCATATTGCCCCGCATTGAAATCCGCGAAACGATAAATCATGCGGTCGTAGGCGGCCGGGTAGTCGAGCAGGTGAGCGACGCCGAAGAAAAGCCCTCCGCGGCGCGTGAACACCTCATCGCGCAGCCCGCCCTTGATGTTGTAAGGGTAGTTGCGATGCCCGGCTTCGTAACGCTCGGCGAAGGCGATGCCGACCTGCATGGGCCCCGCCGTGCGAACCGGGTTGTAGCCGGCAAACAAGCGTCGGCCCACGGGCACCATGCCGATGAAGTCCTCGAAGATGTCGCTCAGGTCCTTCTCGGTCTTCACATGGTCGATGCGCTCGGCATAACTCCGCCCATCGGGCGACGACAACTGCAGAGCCGCATGGACGAGGAATTTGGGCACGCCCCCGCGCTCTGCCCGCTCGTCGATTGCCTTCCAGGCGATCGCGGGCAATCCGGGCACCGCCGGATCGGCGCGAAGGCCGGATTCCTGCTCGGCCACGGCCATCACCGCGCATGCGTTCTGAGGCGACGCCGGGATCTTCATCGCGGCGAAGGCCGCATAGATGTCCACGGCCCATCCCTCGCGGTCGAGCAGTGTTGACGGCATGAGCCGCTGGATCAGCGCCCTGCTTTGGGCCGGACTGGCCGGCTCGCCGTTGCGCTCGCCGCTGGCGCATCCTGCAAGTACCACGACGACCAGCGTCCACCACATTCGATCAACCATGACCCGAGTGTCCTGCAAACGCCAGCACCATTGCAGCGGATGAGGACAGCCATGTGTCCGAAAACGG
>DASTGE010000541.1:0-2752 GCA_035719405.1 Burkholderiaceae bacterium | reverse complement strand
GGTATTGTTCGGCACCGAGCAGACGCGGCCGCTGATCGGCATCGCGTATTTCGTATTCGCGGCAGTCGTGCTGCTCAAGCCGTTGATGGTGGGCAACCGCGCGCGCATGACCACGACTTGGCTGGTGGCGCTGATCGTGGTGGCGGTGGTGGGGCCGGTGCTGGTGGGCATGCTGGGTACCGTGCTGCCGTCGGCACGCTTCTCGATGCACGCGCAGACCTTCTTCCTGTTGCTGGCCGCGCTGGTGGCGGTGGCGCTGATCCTCGCGGCGGTGTTTTCACAAGTCGACGGCCTGCCGCCGACCGAGCGCAGCTGCGAGCAGCTGACCTTGTCGATGAACGGGCCGCCCGGCGCGCTCGTGACCGAGCTCGACCGCAAGCTGCAGGACCAGTGGGTCGAGAAGATTCCGAACCGACGTTACACCCGGCTGGAACCGTCAACCGAAAGCGCGGCCGGTTCCGGCCGCTTTGCGGGCGAGGTGCTCGAGGAAACGCAGCCGATGCCGCTTGGCGGTTCCGCGGCGCCTACGCTGCGTAGTGCGCTCGGTGCGCCCCGCCACCGCTGGCTGGTGGCGCTGGACATCTACGCGACTCTGCTCGTGTTGGCAGGCGTGGGGTTCGCGCTGGTCTACGTGCGCAGCTTCGATCCGCTGCGCGTGATCGAGGAGGGACTCAACCGGCATGCGCCCATCGGCTATTCGGCGATCTGCCTGGTGGTGGCCACGTTCTGCTTCAAGGCAGCCGGCGCGATCTGGGGGCGCTTCAATTTCGAGTCGGTGCTCGTGTGGGTGGAGATGCTGGGCGTGTGGCAGTCGTCGCGCATCGGCACTGGCAACCAGCTGTCCAGCCGCATGCAGAGCGAAAACGACGTGGTGCGTGTCGAGTCGATGACCCTGCGGGTCTGGCGTGCGCGGGTGGAATCTGTGGTGTTCGGCAAGGACAGTGCGCGTCAAGTCACCGCGATGTTCAGCACCGCGCAGGAAGCGAAGCGGCTTGCCGCCGAGTTAGTCGAATTCGCGGGGCAGCAGAGCGTGTTCATTGCGCCGCAGGCGGCCGAAGACCGGCGCCGACTCGGGGCATTGCAGGCCGCTGAGGCGTTGCTGGCCGACGCTCCCCCTGCGTTGCCGGGGACAAGCGAGGTGCATGAGACGCTGCGCGTGGCAGCCGCGCATGCCGGCAAGCAACGTCATTGCACCGCCTGCGGCACGCCGGCCGCGCCCACGGCCAAGTTCTGCGGCGAGTGCGGGCAGGCGCTGGGCTGAAGCTCCTGCTTCTCCGGCGTGATCTCGTGGACTACCTCATCTCTGCCCGCGAAGCAGGAGACCTCCGAAACCATGATGGATTTCGGAAGAGCCGTACATCCGGGCCATCGCCCTGACCGCCGAAAATTTCTGCGGACCGAAGCGTAGCGGGGGTGATCGCTGAGCGAGCGTAGCGAGACCTACCCTTCATTCCAGATTCAACGCCTGGATGATGGCGTCCAGGTCGATCGCTTGGCGGCGTTTCGAGAAACGAAAAACCGGCACCGGTATGATCGCCAGCTCCCTGCCGCTATCGCAGGGAGTGTCCCGACATTCAGCGTCGGCCCCAGGAATGCTTGCCTCGAAGCGTCAGTGAACGGCACATGAAGACCCCACAAGCCCCCACCATCGTCAGCGAGAAGGTCCTCCGGGCTCTGTTGGACCGGCATAAGTGCCCCAGGCCGCTCGCGGCGGTGCGTGCCATGCTCATGGGGAACATCGCGTCGCCTGTCCTCGATCTCTCACCCCTGGCCGCGTTGACTGCGGTGTGGGCGGGACAGTTGCCGTCGTTCGAGACCCCGCAGGACGCCGAGGCGTTCTTCAACGCGCTGATCGCTGGGTTGTGGAATCAATTGGCAGAGCATCAAAGCAGCCGCAACCCGTTTCGGCTGCACCGCACGCCGGTAGAGCCAACGCGTGAGGCATTGCTCGCCTTGGCGTCGACGCGCACGCACGAAGTCGCCGGCTTCCTGGATGGACTGTTCGGCGGAGAAGGACAGCTGCATTTGCCGCACAAGGCGCATCAGGCCGTCGAGACGCTTGTCGAGGTCCAGGGCATGTTCGCCGGTGCAACTGCGTTGTTGGCCGATGAAACGAAGCCCACAACTGCGCAAAGCCTTGCTGAATTCGCCCGAAACGCGCAAGAGATGACGGCTATCGCGGAGGTGCAGATCAACAAGGCCGTGCAGGCGTGCAAGCGGGCGCGAGCCAGCCAGCTCGAACCGATGGCCGCAATGCCCACGCACAGGCATGTCCCGCTACTGGCCAAAGAAGGCGAGCCCCCCTTCGTGATGTCGCCGTTGAGCCAGCCGCTCAGCCGCAACGGGATGACGGTGCAGGTCGAGATCTACAGGGACGAGGAAGGGCAATGGATCCTCGAGGTCGTGGATGAGCAAAACACGTCCCACGTGTGGGACGACCACTTCGGCGCCGATCATCAGGCACTCGCGGCCGCCATCCGCGCCCTGGAAGAGGCGCCTATGGAGTTCGTCGCCGAACCGACCAGCTCCCACGGCGTTCACTGAATACCCCGCAACCCAGTAGGTGGCGTTGAGGTCGCCGGCCGCGCGACACAGTTCTGGTGTTCTGGTCGTCATCAGGGCGTAACTCCGGGCACGCTCGCGCCGTCTTCCAAGGCGTCATCGGAGTGGCAAGGTACATCGCGCTTGCCGAGCGCTTGACCAGCACTTCGGACCGCTCTGGAAATTTTCGGTGGTTTGACCTTACTCCCCC
>DASTGE010000540.1:0-2346 GCA_035719405.1 Burkholderiaceae bacterium | reverse complement strand
CGATCTCCCGCTCGTAGTCCGAGAGCCGCTCGGCCTCGCGATCCGAGGAGTAGCACTCCACCAGCACGTCGATCGGCTCGTCGAGGCCGGGGACTGACTTCGCATATACGTCGCGCAGGTCGCCGAGCTTGCCCCAGTGGTGCTTCTGGCGCGTCAGGCGCTCCTTCTGAATGCAGCAAAGGACCTGCGAGCCGCGCATCACGCAGATGCTGCCGTCCTGCGTTCGGTTGATGCCCACGACGAGCGGGGCGGAGTCGTCTTTCGCCATCGGTTCACCTCAGCCATTGGGGAAGCGACTGGGCCGGAGCAAGCAACGTACCTTGAGGCAGGCGCCTTCCGCGAAAGGAGGAAGGACGATGTTCGGATAGTGCAAGCGTTGGTGCGCCGTGTGAATTGAGGTCGACGGCGCTAACCCGTACTCTTCAAGACATTGCGTTCCTCACCCCCTGGAGACAATCCATGCGCACCCAGGTCGTCATCGTCGGAGCGGGTCCTTCCGGTCTGTTGCTCGGTCAATTGCTGCACAACGCCGGCATCGACCACATGATTCTCGAACGCCAGACCGGGGAGTATGTTCTCGGGCGCATCCGCGCCGGCATTCTCGAGCAGGTCTGCATTGATCTGATGGACGAGGCCGGCGTCGGGGAGCGCATGCACAAGGAGGGCCTCGTGCATGGCGGCTTTGAAATCCTCGCGGCCGACAAGCGCCACCGCGTCGACCTGAACAAGCACACCGGCGGGAAGAACGTGATGGTGTATGGCCAGACCGAATTGACGCGCGACCTCATGCAGGCGCGAGAGGCTTTCGGCTTGCCCACGCTGTACGAGGCGCGATACGTGACGGTGCACGACTTCGACAGCAGCACGCCACGCGTGCGCTACGAGAAGGACGGCCGCCTCCATGAGATCGACTGCGACTTCATTGCCGGATGCGACGGCTTTCACGGTGTGTGCCGCGCCAGTGCGCCGCGCAGTGCGATCACCGAATACGAGAAGGTCTATCCCTTCGGCTGGCTGGGAGTGCTGTCCGACACGCCTCCGGTGTCCGATGAACTCATCTACATCAACAGCCCGCGCGGCTTCAGCCTTTGCTCTCAGCGCAGCAAGACGCGCAGCCGCTACTACCTGCAGGTGCCGCTGACCGACAAGGTCGAGGAGTGGACCGACGATGCGTTCTGGCAGGAGCTGAGATTGCGCCTGGACGAGGAGGGGCGCGAGAAACTGGTGACGGGTCCGTCGATCGAGAAGAGCATTGCGCCATTGCGCAGCTTCGTGACCGAACCGCTGCGGTTCGGACGAATGTTCCTCGCCGGAGACGCCGGACACATCGTGCCACCCACCGGCGCCAAGGGACTCAACCTTGCCGCGACTGACGTGAAGTACCTGGCCGGCGCGCTGGTCGAGTACTACAAGGACAAGAGCGAAGCCGGCATCGACCGCTACTCCGAGCGCTCTCTGCGCCGCATCTGGCGCGCCGAGCGCTTCTCGTGGTGGTTCACGATGCTGATGCATCGCTTCCCGGACGACGCGCCAATCGTCGCGAAGTTGCAGCAGGCCGAACTGGACTATTTGATGCATTCGGAATCGGGCTTGCGCACGATTGCCGAGAACTATGTCGGGTTGCCGCTGGACTTCGGTGAATGAGGGAGGTTCAGGCCGCAATGGTCTGACGTACCGCATGCTCCCAACGCGCCATCAATTCAGCAGCGCGCTCGCGTGACATCGTCGGGTAGAAGGTCCGCGCGGCCTGCCATTGGCGTTCGATGTCGTCCAGCCCGCGGTATGCCCCGGTGGCAAGGCCCGCGAGGTACGCAGCGCCCAGGGCGGTCGTCTCGATCACATTGGGCCGCACGACTGGCACGCCGAGCAGATCGGCCTGGAACTGCATCAGCAGATCGTTGATGCACGCGCCGCCATCGACTCGCAGCTCAGTCACCGCCCGCGCGCCGGCTGCTTGCGCGTCGCGGCCCATTGCCTGCAGCAACGCGGCGCTCTGGAAGGCAATGCTTTCCAGCGCTGCACGCGCGATGTGCCCGGCAGTCGTTCCACGCGTGAGGCCGACAACTGCACCGCGCGCCTCCGGTCGCCAATAGGGCGCACCGAGGCCGGTGAAGGCCGGCACGAAGACCACGCCGCCGGAATCGGGGACGCTTTCGGCGAGCGCCTGCACCTCGGAACTTGCCTTGATGGTCTGCAGCCCGTCGCGCAGCCACTGCACCACGGCGCCACCAATGAACACACTGCCCTCGAGGGCGAACTCCGGACGCGTGCCGGTTTGCGCCGCGCTCGTCGTCACCAGACCATTCGCCGAAAGCTGGAATTGCTCCCCGGTATGCATCAGCAGGA
>DASTGE010000539.1:0-2522 GCA_035719405.1 Burkholderiaceae bacterium | reverse complement strand
AGCCGCGTCCACCGTCGCGATCGTCGCTATCGCCGCAGCGATCATCGTGGTTGCGCTCTTGGTCTTCTACGTTTTGCCTCGCGGTGGCCGACGGAAGCGGCCACCCCGGACCTAGCCTCGAAACGGCAGTGCTGTAACGGCTCGTCAGCCTGTTGCGACCCATGGATCCTGGCGAACGCCGTGGCCCCATGAACGCGTCTCATCAGCACCGGGATCATCGCCAAGGGTCGCAGCCAGAATCAGCGGCTCGAACGGATGCGACACGCGGCCGTCGGCGGACTGTTGCCACACAGCCGTGCGTTTCGGGACCCACAAGAGCTTCCCTTGGTGAGGCTAGTACGGCGCGACGTGCGCTCGGCACGGAAGGCGCGACGCCGGCGTCGACACCCTGCAACGCTTGATTCACCGCGGATGGCTGAGTACCGAGATCTGCTGCTGCGGCGGGATCTTATGACTCCAAGTCTCTTCGTACATCCCTAAAATCAGCTACTAAATCGGCCAAGTCAATTTTGAAACGCTGTTGCACATCAATAGTCAAAGCTTCCAAAATAGAACTAAGTTGAACTATCCGACCTTCCAATATTTGTAGGTGTTCATCGGTTGTAATCACAGTCGGTGTCAGCGTCGCGCCTTTGGCCTGCTCGATGATGACGCGGCTGTCGAGCGCCCTCCGAAGCTGTGCGTTCTCTCGTTCAAGCGCAGCCAGCCGGTTGAACGTGCTGCTTGGAACGCCGCCGTTCGTCTTCGCCTTTTGTTCCATGTGGAGCCTCTCCCGCCTCCGGCCGCGATGGCCGAGAGGTCAGCGAGGAAAAGGCGAACTTTGCGTAAAGCCACCATAGCCGCGATCGCACGCAGCCGGAGGATTGTGCTCTAAGTCCGGGTCATGGTGGCGTGAGAAAGCCCGGGCGACCCCTCTCCCCTAAAAGCCACCCGGGCGGTTGCGACGCGCCGCGCTGGTCGACGCAAAGGGTTTACGGCCCCCTCAAGCCCCCCTGCGGCGGTGTGTCGCAGATTTTTAGTCGGCAGGTCGGGCGTAACCCTTTAGAGGGATGACGCCGGCCGCTTACTTCCCCGGCCTGTAAGGCTGCCGTAAGTGTTTGCCCAGCCAAGGATTAGCTCCCAATCTCTTCCGGGAACTCAGTGAGGGGGAGGCCCTCGCGGGGAAAGCCACGCCGGGGAACCCGGCGCACACAAACCCCGACACGGGGACGCGCCGCCACGCAAAGCCGCGTTTCTCCACGGTTCACCAGATCGCGCCACAGCGTGAGAAACTCCGTGGAGGTTCAAGTCCTCTCATCCGCATCCACGGCCTGAGTCCGTTACTACGTGCTCGGGCCGTCGCTCTTGGTTCCGCGGTCAGCTGTCTTCGGGGAAGGGCGGTGCTCAATCCATTCGCGCGCGATGGTTGCCCACAGGCGCACGCGGCGGGATAATCGAAAGCATGACCGAAGTGGAGCCTGTCGACCTCCCGAAGGAAGAAGACGACGACGACGACGACGAGGGGCTCAGGTTCGGCGCCGGCTTCTACCTCAAGATCGCAGCTGTCTGCATCGCCGGCGCCATCGCCTTCGTCATCCTCTTCAGGATCTTCTGGCGTGCCGTCTACGCGTGGGGGTTCTTCGGTGGCTTCCTCGCCCTCGGGGTCCTGCTGCTCCTCTTCGGCTGGATCTACGATCGCCGCGACCGCCGGAACCGCATCGCCTCCGAATGAAGCGCTCCGGTTACGGCGTTAGCAGCTAACGCCGTACCACGCGTCGAAGCATCTACACCAGAACTGTCACGTCTCGAAGACGGCTACCCCATTGCGCTCAACGGTCGCGGCGACGACGCCTGCATTTCATTCGCGACGTCGCTGCGTACCTGGTTCGCGCGCTCGTCGCTCGCGGCCAGCGCTTGCTCGTCCTCCCAGGGCGTGATTGCCATCGCGCTGCCCGAGTCGCGGTCGACCAAACGTTGTCGCGGAAGGTGGCAATTCCGGCGTCGACGCTCTCGGATGTGCCCGTCAGACGAGTGATTGGGCAGCGTCGCGTGTCCTCCTGACTTGCTGACATAAGAAGCGGAAAAATCGACGCCTGAACCCATTGCCTCTTCAGCCTCGCCTTCTGGTCAGGTGAGGTCACGCCCTGGGCAAGCCTACGATCGTGGTGTGTCCGATGAGGAGCTTCGCGGACCTGCCGCGATTCATGCTCGGCCGTCGCCGCATCGCACTGGCCGAGGGGTCTGGTGGCGCTATTCCTGGTTGCTGCTGCCGGCGTTCGCCGCGCTCACGCTGACCTTCTTCTCGCTGTTCCGGATCGGGTTGTATCCGGGCCTGCACGTTTCGTCTCGGCAGCAGACCGTGTGGCGGAGCGGTGAAACACTGCGCATAACCCAGCCTGTTCGCGCGCCGATGAGTCCCGGCCCCGATTGGCCGATGCGCTCGCTGGCGGATCTCTACTCGAGGCTCGCGGAGTCGGCGCCGTTTTACGCCCTCCTCCTCAAGACCGGTCCGCTGGACGGTCGCTACGAGGTCACGCCGCTCG
>DASTGE010000538.1:0-3758 GCA_035719405.1 Burkholderiaceae bacterium | reverse complement strand
GGGGCTGGACGATTTGGACCTCGAAGACGCGCTGTCGCAACTCGACGACGCATCGTTGATCGACTTCGACCTGAGCACAGCTACGGTGCGCATCCACGACGTGATGCGCGCCTGCCTGGCCTCGCTGCTTGCCGTCGCGGTTGCGAGTACACACGCGCGTTTGCTGGCGGCTTGGTCCGATTTGCGCGCGCTGCCTCACCGCTATGCGTGGCGTTGGCTCGCTCATCACCTCATTGGCGCGGGCCGTGCGGACCAGCTTCGAACACTGCTGCTCGACCTTGACTGGGTACGTCGCAAGCTCGAAGCGACTGACATTTACGCGCTGCTCGCCGACTTCGATGCGCTGGCAGACGAGCCGGGGCCGCAGTTGCTGCACAACGTGCTCCGCCTTTCTTCCCACGTGCTGGCGAAGGACAAGTCGCAGTTCGCGTCACAGCTGATCGGGCGCCTGGCAAACCCCGAGCAGGTCCCGGGGTTCATGTCACGCGAGCACGTTCTCGGCGCGCAGGTGGCTTGGCTGGAACCGCTGTTCCCGAGCCTGGTCGGGCCCGGCGGCGCGCTTGTACGCACGATCGAGAGCCCCGGCATACCGAGCGCCCTGGCCGTCACCCCCGACGGCCAATGGATCGTGGCCGCGACGACTGACGGCGCCATGTCGGTCTGGGAACTGGTAAGCGGCACGCCGATTCGCACGCTGCAGGCCGCAGTGGTCGACCCGGCGGCGGCCCCGGGAATGACGCATGGAGCGGCTCCAACATTCGCGGTGCTCAGCAACGGGTGCGTGCTGCTCGCAAGCGGCCGGGCGCTCGCGCTGTGGGATCCGCGATGCGCCGACGAACCGCAGATCGTTGCCAGACTCAGGGACACGGTCGGATGCCTTGCGGTGTCGAGCGATGGCAGGCGAGCGCTGCTCGGCTCACGGAAAGGCGCGCTGACGCTGTTCGACCTCGATCGCGCCGAACCGATAGGGCACCTCGTCGCCCAACGCATCGACCTGGACACCGGCGAACTGATCGCGCAAGGCGTGGCGCACCGGCTCGGCATTGTCTCCGTCGCCATCAGCGCCGACGGCCGGCTGGGGCTGACCGGCAGCTACGACAAGACGATGCGGGTGTGGGACCTGCAGACACTCAAGCTGGTCGAGACCCTCTATCCGCCCCACGGGGGCATCGTCTATACCGTTTCGGCCGCGGGCGACGCCCCGGTGGCAATCAGCGGCAGCGGCGATCGCACGGTGCGCGTCTGGGACCTTCTCACTCAGACCTGTATCGCCGACCTCACGGGGCACGCGCATCGCGTGTACAACGTGGCGCTGTCGCGCGACGGCAGGACAGCGCTATCGGCCTCACACGACCGCACCATCAAGCTGTGGAACGTCGCGGCGGCAAGTACTGTCTGCACGCTGCGCGGACACTCCGACGCGGTGCTCGCCGTCGCCTTCACACCGGACGAGCGCCGAGCCGTCTCGGCGGCAAAGGATGGGACCGTGCGCGTGTGGCAACTCGACGCGGGTGAGACGCGAGGGGCGACGCAGGAGCACGAGGGCTGGATTCATTCGGTGGCAGTAGCGCCAGACGGCCGGCTCGCGATAAGTGCAGGGCAGGATCACAGGCTTCGTGTATGGGACACATCCACCGGGCGGGTGATCCGAATCCTGCACGGCCATCACGACGCCGTAAGCGTGGTCGCGCTGCATGCCGCACGGGGCATCGCGCTCTCCGGTTCCTATGATCAGCGGGTGACGGTATGGGACCTCGCGCAGGGCGAGCCGCGGAACGTGCTGCAGGGTCATTCGGACGGTGTCAGCGCCCTGACGATCGTCAATTTGGGCAGCACCGCGTTGTCGGCCTCCGCGAACGGAGACGTGATCGTTTGGGACGTTGAGCGCGGCCGCATGCTGCGGCGCCTCGACGCCCATCGGCGCGGCATCTCCTTCATCGGCTGTCTGCCAGATGGCCGCACGGCACTGACGGGTTCGCTCGATGGCACCATCCGGCTATGGGACCTCGCCACGTTCGCTTGCCACCAGACCGTGCGCGCGCATATTGATGGCGTGACGGCTGGCTGCATCTCGCCGGCTGGCGACGCTTTCCTCACGGGCGGTGCCGATGGCACGCTCAGGCTGTGGCGGCTGCCGTCGTGTGAGCTTGAGCGTACTGTGCATGCGCACGATGCGAAGGTCCGCTCGATTTGCATTACCGCCAATGGCCGCTTCGCGTTCTCGGGCTCGTACGACCGTTATGTGAAGGCGTGGTCGGTGCCGGGGCTCGACGCGTGCGCGACATTCGCCGCTGATGCGGCGATTGCGGCGGCAGGGGCGAGCAGCCACGGGGAGCTTGTCGTTGTCGGCGACGCGCAAGGCTGCATGCACTTCTTGCGCTTCCACGCAACGTGAGGAGACCTGAAGGGCGGTAAATACCGGTGCAAAGCCTGATTAAATTTCTCCGAATTGCCAACGACGGGCGACAGGGGTCGCCGGTCATGAGGAGAAACGAAGCGTTTCGAAGATGCGATGACGTTCTTCGCGCAAGGCAGGGTAATGCTTGTTGATAGGCTTGAATTCTTCAGTTGCCACCCGGCAGTGAGCTACACCGGCGAGCGGGCAAGCAACGGTTTGATGAGGATCTACTCTTCGGAGGGACACGTTCGATCCCGATCACCTGTTGGTCAAGCCGATGGGGCCTGCCATGGCGGAAACCGCCATGGCAGGTTGACTCAACAGCCACAACACAAGACATCAACGATCTTCCCCTCGGACGTGCCCCCGTAGAGAATCCGGCAAGAATCCGCCGGTGCGAGAGACGAAGAACGGGGCGCTCATGTCATGGGCGGTGTGGTGATCACCCACGCGTCGGTACGCCATCAACTCTTGCACGACGCTGGGGTGGATCGGAAGGCAACGTGACTTGTGGAGCTTGGTCTGTCGCCCGGTAATCGTCGCCGCCTGTAGATGCACATCGCCGACGCGCAGCTTCAAGGCCTCCGAGAGCCTGAGTCCGACCGATGCGATTAACCCGAACGGCGTGCGATACATCAGCGGGCGCAAGCCTCCCACCGGGGTGAGACGGCCGGCGTGCTGCAGCAACTCCAGAATCTCTGCGTCGGTGTGTGGATGTGCGGTGCCAGCCTGCGACGGCCACGACCGAGCGCACCCGTTGGTAGTACCTCGGTGTCTGGCTCGAATTGCCGGTAGTAGGTCGCGATGGCCGCAGGCATCGGCGAAGCGGGCGAACCTCATCAGCTCAGTGGCCTGCGCCGTCAGTGCGAAGCCGAGCTGCCGCCTGAGATCTCGATCCAGGTCGCTCAGCACAAGTTGTCGTCCGCGAGACCATCGAGCGAAATGCGCGAGACAGCAAAGATACGTCCGGGCGTCCCCGCTGAGTACTTCCGCTCCATCAGGTGACGCCAATAAGCTGGGACGAACGGCGCGATGGCGCTGCTGCGCAGCCACGACGCCGCTGTCGGAGGCAGGGATTCGATCGGGTCCATGATGAGCTCCTGTGGGGGTTGCCCACAGCAGCAGACACTCGTTTTTATGCGAAGTCCAGAGCCACGCCGACTGCGCTACCGACGCGAGTTGAACTAAACCGCTGACGCGTTGGCTTGAAGGTCGCGGCGGGGCGATGGCTTTTCATCGCCGTACCTTGATCGACGCGGGCATGTGCCCGCGTCTCGATTTGGGGAGATGGTGATGACCCCGCTTCGTCAAAGCATGCTCGACGCGCTGGTTCTGCGAGGCAAGGCGCTGCGTACTCAAG
>DASTGE010000537.1:0-2368 GCA_035719405.1 Burkholderiaceae bacterium | reverse complement strand
TGGTCGAGGTAGAAGCCCGTCTTGTGTCCCTCGGCCACATCGAGCGTCAGTCGCCAGTCGTGCTCGCGAATGGTCACCTCCGTATCGCCCCCGCCTCGCAGCCAGCCGCTCAACGGCTCAAGCCCCTCGAGACTGCGCACGCCAGAGTCTGAGCGCTCGTAGAGCCGCTGAAGCCCCGTGACCTCCAGCAGCAGATCGGCGATGACCGGCTTGAAGCGCTCGGTGCCGGCGGACATGAACTGGGCGCTCAAGATGTCGCGATACCGGTCGACGATCAAGCCCGGCAGGCCATCTGCCTCGCCATGGATGAGACGGATGCCATCACTGTCGATGGGCATGCGCTCCCTCAGCGCCACCGACTGCTCGATGCGGCGACGAAAGAACGCCGTGTCGATGCGCTCAGCCTCGTCGAAGCTCCATGCCCGAACACGGATCGTCGAACTTGGGCTGTAGGAGGCCCACGCGAGAAAGCGGCCATCCGCCGCCTCCACTCGCACGGTCTCGCCGGAGTCCGCCTTGCCCTTGTCGATGCTGCCTTGAAACACCCAGGGATGGCCGCGCAGCAGAGAGCGCTCCTTGCCATCGCGAAGCTTGATCACTTTCATGGAACGTCGATTCTCCCCTGCGCCCCGCACATGCCGCGTCGCATGCCTTCAGCCTCGCTTTTTCGCCCTCGGGTGGGTCGCGTCGTACACCTTGGCAAGATGCTGGAAGTCGAGCCGCGTGTAGACCTGCGTCGTGCGGATGTCGGCGTGTCCGAGCAGTTCTTGCACCGCTCGCAGGTCGCCGCTGGATTGCAGCAGGTGCGAGGCGAAGCTGTGCCTCAGCATGTGAGGATGTACGCCGGTGGGCAGTCCCGCCTGGAGCGCGAGCGACTTCAGGCGTGATCGCAGCTGGCTTGCGGTCAGCCGCGTACCGAGACGGCTGACGAAAAGCGCCTTCTCGTGGGGCTTGGCGAGCGTCATCCTCGCCTCGCGCCATGCTTGCACGGCCTTCAGCGCCGGCCCACCGATCGGCACGCTTCGCCGCTTGCTGCCCTTGCCGAGCACATGGGCGGTTGCATCGCAAGGATCGATCCAACCGGCGGCCAGCGGTCCCGCTTCGACGTCGAGTGCCACCAGCTCCCCCACACGCAGGCCGCAGCCATACAGCAGCTCGACGATGCAGTGGTCGCGCGCCTGAAGTGCAGGATGGGTTTGCTCAGGCATCTGCTCGGCAAGCGCGACCGCCTGGTCGACCGGCAGCGCCTTGGGTAACGGCTTGGCCGCTTTCGGGGCACGGACCCCCTGAACCGGATTCTGCGCTACACCGCCTTCACGACCCCACCAGGTGTACAAGCCACGCCAAGCCGAAAGCAGCAACGCGATGCTGCGCGGCGAGAGGCCGTTGGCATGCGCCTGCGCGGCCCATCGTCGAACATGATGCGACTGCACCGCGTCCAGCGCGACACTGGCTTCGTGGGCGCAGGCCTGCAGCCGCGACAACGCGCCCTCATACAGAGCAAGCGTGCGGGCCGCAAGCCGCCGCTCGGCCTTCAGGTGCTGCAGGTATCGCTGCAGCGTCAGATCGAGATCGTCAGTGTGGCTCGACGTTGTCACCTTACCTGTCGGGCAGCAATCTGGACAACGCGGCCGCAGTGACCTCGCCGATGCGCATCAGGAATTCGGTGCCCATGTCGGCGGTATAGCGCGTGGGGTCTGGCGAGCCGAGCACGAGAAGCCCGAACGCGTTGTTATCGTCGGGACCATGGCGCAGCGGGACGAGCGCGATCGAGACCGCGCTCGCACTGTCCTGCAACCAGCCGGCCGCTTCAAACGAGGCGTTGACGCCGCAATATGGCATGGTGAGGCTCGAGGCGAAGCGCTTTGCATCGTCGCTCACCGCCTCGGCAGAGCGAATGTCCCGGTAAGCCACAGCCACACCCCACACTCGCACCGCAGCCTGAGGGATCAGGAACTCGTGCTTCAGCTGCTCCAGCAACACCTCAGGCAGTTGCGCGGCCGACGGCGTAAGCAGGATCGCCCGCGTCCACCGATGCAGCCGATCGGCGATGGCGACGTTCTCCTGCCCGTTGCGGATCATGTCGATGATCTTGAACTCAAGGCCCTTGATCTTGTCGCGCAGCATTTCCATCTGCCGCTCCTGCAGCGACACGGCGCGCTGGCCATGCGGGCTGGTGAGCTGGATGCTTGCCAGCAACTCGGCGTGGCGCTCGAAGAACCCGGGGGTGTTCGCCAGGTAGTTGGCGATGTCGTTCTCGGTGATGCCTTGAATGCCTGCCGTGCTCACAGTTCGATGTCTCCTTCAAATACGGTTTGAGCAGGGCCCGTCATCAGCACGTGGCTGTCGCCGCCTTGCCATTCGATGG
>DASTGE010000536.1:0-5383 GCA_035719405.1 Burkholderiaceae bacterium | reverse complement strand
ATCGAGACTCTTTTCGAGGTCAGCATCCGCCCTGACAGCGCGCCCGTCTGGCACGAGTCGGTGCGGTTTTACCGGATCGAGCGCGCTGGACATGTCGTCGGCCAGTTCTACCTCGACCCCTATGCCCGACCCGGGAAGCGGCCCGGCGCATGGATGGACGACGTATGCGGGCGCTGGTTCCGTCCGGAGGGCAGCCTCCAGACTCCCGTGGCTCATCTCGTGTGCAACTTCGCATCACCCGTCGGCGACCGCCCGGCCCTGCTCACGCACGACGACGTCATCACCCTGTTCCACGAATTCGGTCACGGCCTGCACCACATGTTGACGCAGGTCGACGAGATTGCGGTGTCCGGCATTTCGGGCGTGGAGTGGGACGCCGTCGAACTGCCCAGTCAATTCATGGAGAACTTCTGCTGGGAGTGGGAGGTGCTGCAGCGTCTGACCGCCCACGTGGACACAGGCGAACCCTTGCCACGCGCGCTCTATGACCGCATGGTCGCCGCAAAGAACTTCCAGAGCGCGCTGCAGATGCTGCGCCAGATCGAGTTCTCGCTGTTCGACATGCAGATTCACCAGCAGGCATCCGATGCGGCGGGCATTCAGCGGACGCTCGACGACGTGAGGCGCGAGGTGGCCGTGATCCAGCCGCCGTCGTTCAATCGCTTCCAGCACACTTTCTCGCACATCTTCGCGGGAGGCTATGCCGCCGGCTATTACAGCTACAAATGGGCCGAGGTGCTGTCCGCAGATGCCTGGAGCGCCTTCGAGGAGAGCGGCGTGCTCAGTGCGGAAACGGGTCGGCGCTACCGTCAGGAAATCCTCGAGACCGGCGGCAGCCGGCCTGCCATCGAGAGTTTCAAAGCGTTTCGGGGGCGGGATCCGAGCATTGATGCACTGCTGCGGCATCAAGGCATCGCCTGAAAGGCTCCCGCCTGGGTTAGATTTGCCCGTTGGGTGAACGCACTCGTGCCAAAGGACCTCGAACACAGATGCCCATCGTCCGTCGCCGCCACGCGCTCCTGGCTGCCGCCCTCATCGGGGCATGCGCTCCCGCCTGGTCGCTCTTCAAGGTGATCGGCCCCGACGGCACTGTCACCTACACCGACAGGCCTCCAGCTGCGAGTGTCGGCAAGATCGTCCAGATGCAGCGCGCCGGTACCGAGGCGCCGCCCGAAGCGGTCCTGCCGTATGCGCTTCGGCAGGTCGTGGAACGTTATCCCGTGACCCTGTTCACCACTGCCGACTGCGGGCCCTGTGACCGCGGTCGCGAGTTGCTTCGCAAACGCGGCGTGCCGTTCCGGGAGCGGATTGCCTCCACCGACGCCGATCGCGAAGCCTGGCAGCGCATCGTGAAGAGCCCGAACGCGCCTGTCCTGACGATCGGCTCGCAAGTGCTGCAAGGCCTTCAAGCCGATACCTGGAACAACTATCTCGACGTCGCCGGCTACCCACAGCAGTCTCAGCTGCCACCGAGCTATAGCCCGCCCTCGGCCGAACCGCTGGCGGGAACCGCAAGCGCGGCGGAACCGGGCGCCTCAGCTCCGCAGCCTGCGGCGACAACGCGTCGTCCCGCGCCTGCGGAGCCACCCGCCGGCGCCGAGCCGCCGGGTGGCATTCGCTTCTGAGCTTACGCGCTACCCGCGCAGCGGGTCGTAGAACAGCAGCAGGCAACAAAGAAACGGCCGGCGCGCAAAGTGCCGGCCGATTCTTGGAAAGCCTGTTCGGAAGCTGGGCCTCTATCGCGCTCGGTCCCGTCTCTGCAAATGAGTGCTGCGCTGTTGTCAGTTGCCCTTGCGGCGCCTGTACAGCGATGCCCCAACCGCCAGGCCCGCCAGCATCAGGGCGTAGCTCTCGGGCTCCGGTACAGGAGTCACCGTCGAAGTAAGCGTGTAGAAGCCGCCGTGCGAACCCGTTGCCGTCCCCGTGATGCGATAGTAATAATCCGCTCCCGGTACCAGCGAAAGGAAGCTGTGCGACGTGCTGCCGGTGGTGCCGTCGAAGCTGAAGCTGCCGAGCGACGAGTCCGCCGTCGTGCCGGGGTTATCGCGGAAAAGCTCCACCATGCCGTTGCTGACGCCCAGCACTGACGTCAGGTTGTTCGCGACGGCAGTGTAGGTAATCGTGTTCGGCAGATTGGGCGTGGATGAAATGCTGAAGTTGATCGTGTCGCTGATTGCCCCCGGGTCGGCGAGAATTGCCGCCAGCTCCAACGGGTCATGCACCCCCCAATCGACGGTCGTCGCTGCTCCTGCATTGATCGCGGCAGCACTGGCCGCCGCAGCCACCAACAATTTCATTCTCATACGCAACTCCTTAAAGAGGGTCCGAGGCCGACTGTGGCCCGCAGCACTAATGGCAACCCCTATGCCCCTGTAGGCCCGTCCAGCCCCCGCGAACGGGGGGTCCGCAAATCCTTTGAAGTCAACACTTCTGTGACTGAAGGTGTGTGTCAGGAACCTTCGTAGCCAAGTGCAACAAGCCTGCACACAACAAAGAAAAAGTTGCCGCCCGCCCTGCAAAAACTGCAGGCAAATCGAGTCGATCAGCGGGCCGCGATCAGCGCAAGCACATGCCGCACGACCACTGCCGCTGCTCCCCGGTGGGCCTGGGCAAAGGCTGACGCCTTGGCTGACATGGCCATCAGCCCCCCATCCCTTGTCAGCGCAATTGCACGCGAGACGCCTTCATTGACATTGACGACACGCAATGCCGCACCAGCCCCAACTGCGAGTCGCGCTGCTTCCGAGAAATTGAAGGTATGAGGCCCCATGACCACTGGGCATCCGCACGCGGCGGCCTCAATCAGGTTCTGCCCGCCAAATGGCGCGAAACTGCCGCCCAGCAGTGCGATGTCGGATGCGGCGTAATACAACGGCATTTCGCCCATCGAATCGCCGAGCCATACATCTGCTTCACGCGCCGCCTTCGGTGGATGATCGACCCATGAACTGCGCCGAACGAGGCGAAGTCCCGCGTCATGGACAAGGTCTGCGACCGCATCGAAGCGCTGCGGATGGCGCGGGACGATCAGCAACAGTGGACGGGGTTCATCCCCATGTTTCCATGCCGCAAGAAGCCCGACCTCCTCGCCTTCACGCGTGCTCGCTGCAAGTACGACGGGTCTGCCGAGGGACTCGCGCCATGAGCGGCCGACGTCGAGCAGGGCAGGCGGCGGCGTCATGTCGAACTTGAGGTTTCCCGCGACCTTGGCGCCCGCAGCTCCGGCCTCGCGAAGCCGCTGTGCATCGCCCTCGCTTTGCGCAAGCACCTCTGTCAACGCCTGCACTGCAGGACGAAGCAGCGCTCGAAATCTGCGGCCCCGCTCGAAACTGCGGGGGCTCAGTCGGGCATTTGCCAGCACAAGCGGCACTGCAGCCGCTTGCGCCTCATGCAGCAGGTTGGGCCACACCTCCGTTTCCATCAGCACACCGACGGACGGCTTGAAGCGGCGCAGAAACCGTCGAACAGCACCCGGCGTGTCGAAGGGCAGCCACACCTGGACGTCTCCAGGCTGAAGCAACTCCGCGCCTGCGGCACGGCCTGTCGCCGTGCCATGCGTGAGCAGAAGACGCAATCCGGGACGAGCGTCGCGCAATGCCTTGATGAGCGGGGCTGCCGCGCGAGTCTCCCCGAGTGACACCGCATGTACCCAGAGCAAACCGGGCCGCGGCGCCTGTCCCTCGTAATGGCCCAGTCGCTCGCCCATGGCGAGCCTGTACACCGGCTCCTTGCGGCCGCGCCACCACACGCGCAAGAGGTACACCGGTGTCAGGCACTGCAGCAGCGCCGAATACAGCAGGCGCGGCAGCGTGCCGGACGAACCGGGCGCTTGATTCAATGTGCCGCCGCGGCGAAGGTCGCGTCGGGCTTCACCGCCTTCAGTGCTGCCATGAAATCGTGCTGGATACGCTCCAGCGCCTGCGGAGTCTTGCCCTCGAAGCGCAGCACCAGCACCGGCGTCGTGTTGGAGGCCCGGATGAGCCCGAAGCCGTCCTCGAAGTCCACGCGCAGGCCGTCAATGGTGATCACGTCCTTGGCATCTTCGAATCTCGCGGTCGCGCGCAGCCTTTCCACCACCGCATGCGGCTCGCCCTCCGCACAAGGAACATTGAGCTCGGGCGTGCTGAAGCTCGTTGGCAATGCGTTGAGCCTCGCACTGGCGTCACGCTCGTGCGAGAGGATTTCCAGCAGTCTGGCCGCGGTGTAGGTCGCGTCGTCGAAGCCGTACCAGCGCTCGGAGAAGAAGATGTGCCCGCTCATCTCGCCGGCGATCGGCGCGCCCGTTTCCTTGAGCTTGGCCTTGATGAGCGAATGCCCGGTCCGCCACATCAAAGGCACGCCGCCCGCTTCGCGCACAACCTCGGCCAGGCGCTGGGTGCACTTCACGTCGTAGATGATGGTCGCGCCGGACTGGCGCTTGAGGATGTCCTGCGCGAACAGCATCAGCTGCCGATCGGGATAAATGATCTGGCCGTCCTTCGTGACCACGCCGAGGCGGTCGCCGTCGCCGTCGAAGGCCAGGCCCAGCTCGGCATCGCCGTTCTTGACCGTCGCGATCAGCTCGGCAAGGTTCTCGGGCTTGGAAGGATCGGGATGATGATTCGGAAAGTCGCCATCGACCTCGCTGTACAACTCTGTGACATCGCAGCCCAGCGCGCGCAGGATCGCGGGCGCCGATGCACCAGGAATGCCGTTGCCCGAGTCGACGGCGATCTTCATCGGTCGTGCCAGCTTGCAATCGCTGACGATTCGATGGCGATATTCGGGAAGCAGGTCCAGCGGGGTGATCCGGCCCTCGCCCTTCACATAGTCTTCAGCCTCGATCCTGCGGCGCAGGCCCTGGATGTCTTCGCCGTAGATGGCCTGGCCTGCCAGCACCATCTTGAAGCCGTTGTAGTCCTTTGGGTTGTGGCTGCCGGTGACCTGGATGCACGAGTGGCAGCCCTGCTCGCCCCGCGTGGCCGCCACGTAATAGGCCATCGGCGTGGTGACCGCCCCGAGTTCGAGCACGTCGATGCCGGTGGACGTCAGCCCGCGCACCAGCGCGACCACGAGGGACGGGCCTGACAAACGACCGTCGCGGCCGACGGCCACCATTCGCTCGCCCCGATTGCGGGCCTCCGTGCCGAAGGCACGGCCGAGATGCTCGGCGAAACGCTCGTCGACCGTCTTGCCGACGATGCCTCGGATGTCGTAGGCCTTGAACACGGAGGCGGGAACTTGCATGGGATTTTGGCGCGTGGGATGGAGTACGGCGATTGTAGGGAGATGTGAAAAGCACGCGGCACACCCGTGCCGACGGGGGTGCTATGTCGAGGCCGCGCGCGCCTGCCTGCGCGCCTTCCAGGCCCCGCCGAGCACGATGAGGCCAGGGATCAGGATC
>DASTGE010000535.1:0-8574 GCA_035719405.1 Burkholderiaceae bacterium | reverse complement strand
TGAGGCGCAGCGTCGCTGGCGCCTCAGCGAACGCCTCGGACTCGCTGCCGGACTGTATGCGGGCGGCGGCGGTGGTGCAGCGGCACCCGTCGGCGGCGGCCTGATGCTGCGCCCGCATGCCGATTTCGTTCTTGACATGGGGGGCTGGCAACTCGGACTGAGCGCGTCGCATGTGCGCTTCCCCTCCGGCGACATCCACAGCACCCAGCTGGGCGTGGTGATGATGGTGGAGGACCGGTTCTCGTACACCGCGCCGGGTCACGGCGGCGAGACGGTCGATTTCGGCGGGCGGGGCGGCCTCGGGGCCGATGCCATGCATCTGACGCTAGGTGCCTACACTCGACGCACCGATTCGCCGCAGACACTCGGCTATGTCGGGATGCGACTCGAACAGGGGCTCGACAGTGTCTGGTCTGCCAATCTTGAAGCCGCCGGTGCCGCGCATGGTGGTTCGGAAGGCTATGCGGAGATGCTGGGCGGCGTTTCAGCACTGTGGCCTGTGGCGGGCGACACTCTTCGCCTCGGCGCACGCGCAGCACTTGGATTGGGCGGAGGCGGCGCCGTGCGCACGGGCGGCGGCCTGATCGGCAAGGCTGCATTGGCCGGACGCCTGCAGCTGGGCCGGAAATTTTCGATCGACCTCGAAGGCGGTGAAGTGAAGGGCTTGCGCGGAGGCGGATTCTCGGCCCGTTACGCTCAGGTATCGCTCGGCATGGCCTTGGGCGAGAGCGGTGGCTTCGGAGGCTGGGGACCGCGCCAGAGGGTGACCGACATGGGATGGGAGCTGAGCGTGCAGCACTACCTCGACGCCGCCCGAAAGGACGGCAGCTCGCACAGCCTGCAGGCTGTGGGGCTGAAGTTCCGGCGCTCATTCACGCCCAACTTCTATCTCACGGGTCAGGCACACACTGCATTCGCCGGCGGCGCTGGCGCTTATTCCGTTGGGCTTGTCGGCATCGGCGCAATGGCTCGGCCCTTCGGCAAAGCCACGCCGTGGAGCATCGGTGCCGAAGCGCTGGTCGGAGCGGCGGGCGGCGGGGGCGTCGCCACGAAGGGCGGCGCCATTGCACAGCCAATGGCCTGGGTGGGTCGGGATCTCGGCACCTACAGCCGGGTGCGGGTGGCGGGCGGCTATGTCAAGTCCAAGGGCGGGCAGTTGGCGACGCCGGTGGTGGAGGTGAGCTGGGGAATGGACTTCGGCTCGCCTTGAGGGACTGTCGACAACAGGAAAGGCGCGGAATGCAAACCATGTTGTGCCGACTCATGTTCGCGTGGCTTTGCGCCACGCTGCTGCTCGTCGGTTGTGACCAGAAGAAGATCGAACAGCTCGAGGAGGGACTGTCTACCGAGGCCGATGTGCGGCGTCAGTTCGGCGAACCGGCGGCAATTTACCCGGAGGCGGATGGAAGCCGGGTCCTCGAATACCCGCGTCAGCCCGAAGGCCAGACCAATTACTTCATCACCATCGGCCCTGACGGGAAGATGAGCGCATTGCGCCAGGTATTGAAGGAGTCGAACTTCGCGAAGGTGTCTGCCGGAATGAGCAAGACGGAAGTGCGGCGTTTGCTCGGCATGCCGGCCAGGAGACAGACCTATGCGCTGAAGGGCGAGGAGGTATGGGACTGGCGATATGCCAACGAGGGCGAGGCCAGAATGTTCAGCGTGACCTTCGACAAGGAAGGCAAGGTACTTACCTCGTCCAGCGCCCCCGATCCGAAACTCGACGCGCGCTGACAGCCGCTGACTTGTCTGCATCGCGGCAGGCAACGACGCGCGCCTCCAAGCACCTTGCGCTGCCTCAAGATATGCCGACCGCCGGTCGGTAGTCTCGCGTCGACGTGAAGGCACCCACAGCACCCCTTTCTCCCGGACCCCGGAGCAGACATTTAGGCAATGGACGACACGGCGCTGCGCGAGCCATGCGCCATGTGCGTGTCGGCCTCACGCTGGCGAATGTGCTGCTCGTGGCCGTGAACGCGAGCGCCGGATTGGGTTGGCGTTCGATCTGGAGCCGGGGCTTCGTTCCCTTCTGGGCGGCGACGGGCGTGGCGGTGGTGGCGCTGTCGGCGTCACTGGCCTTGCCGTCGCTGCGGCGGTTGCTGCATTTCGGCGTGCCAAGTGCGACGAGCTTTGCGGCTGCTGTGGTGGTGGTGGTTGTGGTAGCCGTCATGGTGGGACGGATCGCCTTGCGTTTCGGCGATGGGCGGGTTTCTCCGCGCGCGCGATAGCCCTGCCAGGAAGTGGCGGCCGCACCGGTAGACTAGACTTGGTCTAGTGAGGGAGAACCCGTTCGACCGGCTCCTCGTTGCTCAGGCCTTGGCGGAGCCGCTCAAGCTCATCACCGCCGACGAGGTGCTGACGAAATACAGCGACTTGGTGGTTCTCGTTTGATATTGTCGCTTGGTTGTTCAGCTAATCCGGCGAGTGAGGCTCAGCGTGCGCATGTTCTGGAGAACGCCGAGCAAGATCTGGACGTATTCGAGAAGTTGATGGGCTTCGATACAAAAGGAATGGCCGCCGCGAGTACCCCAAGGACGACATACGCCCTCGCTTGATCCGCTGGGGAACGAGGGGCGAAGCGAACACATACAAATTGGAGTAGAACGATGGGCAAACTTCCAAAACGCCTGAAGACCGAACCACTCATTGAAGTTATCTGGCAGGCACAATTCGAGGACAATCAGGGAATTGGAGATGTCTTGCCGGGCATTCTTTTTTCGGAGCTGAAGAAGAGTCATCCGGAACTCCAGTTGCGCCGCTTACCCACGGCAAACATTCCAGCAGAGATCACGCAGATGGATCCCAGTCTGCGGTATGTGGCAAAGATGTTCATGGAAGAGTCAGGCAAGCCGTTTATCTGGCAGGTTGGCGAACGCGTGATCGCCCTCAACTGCCGCAAGCCCTATGTTGGCTGGAACATGTTCAAAGAGGCTGTCTTGGCGCTAACACGCATTGTCGAGGGAAGCGGGCTCATCCCCAATCCACTGCGTCATTCGCTCCGCTATATCGACTTGCTGAAGAATGAGGTGTTTGCCGACCTGTCTGCGCTCAAGCTTCAAATGAGGCTCGGCGATCATGAAATCAGAGATCGGGTGCGGATGCGGGTGGAAATTCCCGATGCCGAGTGTCTGCATGTCCTGCAGATAGCCACCGCGGCGAAGGCCAACCCTGCCGGAGAGCAAATTACCGGTTCCATCATCGACTTGGAAACGCTGCCAGCGGGCATGCCAGGCAACTGGAACGAGTTGCGCGCACAACTCGACCTGTTGCACGACCGCTGCAAGGCGGTGTTCTTCCAACAGATTCTGACGGAAGAAACAATTCAGGAATTGGAGCCGGAGTACTAATCATGCTGGCTCTGACGCTGGATATGCCACTGCTGCAGCCTCCGCACTGGAGTGAGCCGGTCATCTCCTACCGGCATGAGGTGATCGCTGAGCCCTGCGAGCCGGCGCGCCATGCTTACCTACGCATCCGGTATGAGGCGGGGAACGCCCTTACCACCGGCCTGGAGACTGTTCCATCTCGCAAAGACCCCCTGGCTGGCTACCAGCCGAAAACAGAGCTTGGCAAGACACTTCTGGCTTTGCGCCAAGCGTTTGTGGCGAACGGTGGTCAACTCTTGTCGGGTGAGGCGCTGGATAAAGAACTGCATTCACGTCGCGGTGGAGTAAGCGATGTCTAAACGCACCTATGTCGATACCTGCCTGCTGATGGCAGCCTTCAAGGGGGAAGGCGAGCTTGGAATGCGCGCCCTCAGCGTGCTCGATGACCCTGCTCGGACCTTGGTTGTCAGCGATGCGGTGCGCCTCGAGGCAGTACCCAAGGCGCGCTATCACAAACAGCTGGAAGAGGCCGCCTTCTACGAAGCGGTGTTCAGTCGAGCCGAAAACATGGCTTGGGATTGCACTGCCTTGCAGAAGGCGCATGCGATTGCTGAAAGCCATGGCGTCGCCGCCATGGACGCCATCCATATCGTCAATGCCGTAGCAGCGAGTGCCGATGAATTCATCAGCGCCGAGAAACCGACCAAACCCATGTTTCGCGTGCCGGCTATTGTCATGCGCTCCATCCGGGAGACATGATCCGCCATCTGGCTTGTTGGCCAGCAGGCTTATGACGAGGCATGGGGTTTTCGACAAGGCGCTGGCCAAACGCGGCAAGGCAGCCGCTTCATGGAGGACCTGATGGAGCAGCGCATGTGCTCCAGCATTCACGCAGGCGCGCTCCATGGCTGCGCAGGTGCGATGCTGATCGCAGAGGAATGCCAGCAGGCGAGCCATGCCGCGCCCCAAAGATGAAGCCATGAAGCGTCGGCTTCGGGGCCTATGTGCTGTTCCTCAACCTCACCGAAAGTCCCTGCTCCGACTGCTCAACCCCTCCAGCAAGCCTGAGTGATCCACCAGCTTGCTGGCCACCAGGTGCTGCACGTCCTTCTCGTTCTGCCACACGCCATACACCGTGAGCACGCGCGCCCCAAGCAACGGCTTGCGCTGACGCTCGGCCACCTTGGGCCACACAATGACGTTGACCTGCCCGGTCTCGTCTTCCAGCGTGACGAAGATCGTGCCCTTCGCGGTCTCGGGACGCTGCCTGTGGGTGACGATGCCGCTGGCTCTTGCAAGCTGACCATGCCGATAGCCGCGCAGCACCGCGGCAGTCTCGACCTTGAACGCCTTCAGCTGCTCGCGCAGCAGCGCCATCGGATGGGTCTTCAGCGTGAGGCCCAGGGCGCGGTAATCGGCCAGCGTTTCGTCGGCCATGTCAGGCGCGGGCAAGGCAACCTGCGCTTCATGGGTCCGGGTCTCGCGCAGCATCTCGGTGGGCTGGGTATCGATGCCCGCGACATGCCATGCCGCCTGATGTCGATGACCCGTCAGGCCGACGAGGGCATCGGCCTCGGCCAGCAGACGCGTGTGCCTGGCATCCAGCCGCGCACGTCGGGCGAGGTCTTCGGCGGTGTCGAATTGCCTCTCGCGCCGCGCCTGGACAATGCACTGCGCCGCCTCCTCCGCGAAGCCCTTGATGGACGCGAAGCCCAGCCGTACCGGCATCAATGCGGCGGCAAAACCCTCAACCGCCATTGAAGGCATCTCGCCTTCGAGCGTGCTCTCCCAGGCGCTGAACCGCACGTCGACCGGCCTCACCTCCACGCCATGCTCACGCGCGTCGCGCACCAGTTGCGCTGGCGCATAGAAGCCCATCGGCTGACTGTTGAGCACCGCAGCAAGAAAGGCATCGGGGTGATGGCACTTGATCCACGCGCTGCTGTAGACCAGCAGAGCGAAGCTCGCGGCATGGCTTTCAGGGAAGCCGTATTCCCCGAAGCCCTCGATCTGCCTGAAGATGCTCTCGGCGTACTCCGGCTCGTACCCCTTGGCGATCATTCGGCCCACCAGCCGCTCGTGGAATGGACCCAGCCCGCCCTTGCGCTTCCATGCCGCCATCGCGCGCCGCAGCTGGTCGGCCTCGCCGCCGGTGAAGTCGGCGGCGATCATCGCGATCTGCATCACCTGCTCCTGGAAGATCGGCACACCGAGCGTGCGACCGAGCGCAGCCTCCAGTTCGGGACGCGGCAGCACGAGCGGCGGCCCGCCCTCGCGCATCCGTTCGCGGTTGGTGAGAAAGGGATGCACCATGCCGCCCTGGATCGGGCCCGGCCGCACGATCGCGACCTGCACGACGAGGTCGTAATAGTTGCGGGGCTTCAGACGCGGCAGCATGCTCATCTGCGCGCGGCTCTCGACCTGGAACACGCCCACGCTGTCGGCCTTGCACAGCATGTCGTAAGTGGGGCGCCGGGTCTCGGGCTGTTCGTCCTCGTTGGGAAGTTGCCAGAGCTCCACCTTTCGTCCGAGCTTGGCCGACACGAGATCGAGCGCACGACGCACAGCGCTCAACATGCCGAGGGCGAGCACGTCGACCTTCAGCAGGCCGAGGCTTTCGAGGTCGTCCTTGTCCCACTGGATCACGGTGCGATCGTCCATCGCGCAGTTCTCGACCGGCACCAGCTGCGAGATGTTGTCACTGGCGATCACGAAGCCGCCGGGATGCTGCGACAGATGCCTTGGCATGCCGATCAATTGCAGCGTCAGCTCGACCCACAGCCGCACGATGGGCGAACGCGGATCGAGCCCGGCCTCGGCCAGTCGATCGTCCTCGATGCGCCGGCCGTCGAACCAGTGCTGGCCCTTGGCGACCATGGCGATGCGATCCTCATCGAGGCCCAAGGCCTTGCCGACATCGCGCAATGCCGAGCGCGGACGATAGAAGATGACGACCGCCGCCAGCGCCGTGCGGTGACGCGTGTACTTGCAGTAGATGTACTGGATGACCTCCTCGCGCCGCTGGTGCTCGAAGTCGACGTCGATGTCCGGCGGCTCGTCGCGCTCGCGGCTCACGAAACGTTCGAACAGCAGCGTCGCCCGCCGAGGGTCGACGTCGGTGACGCCCAGGCAATAGCAGACGGTGGAATTGGCGGCGCTGCCCCGGCCCTGGCAGAGGATGCGCTGCTGACGCGCCCAGGTGACGATGTCGGCCACCGTGAGGAAGAAGGGCTCATAGCGCTTCTCCGCCACCAGCTCCAGCTCGCGTTCGATGGTCGCCAGCACATGCGGCGGTGCGCCTTCGGGGTAGCGCCGCTGCACGCCCTCTTCAGTGAGATGGCGCAGCCAGCTGGCCGGCGTGTGGCCTTCGGGAACCAGCTCCTGCGGGTATTCGTACTTCAGCTCGTCAAGCGAGAAGCAGCAGGCGCCCGCCCATTCGATCGTGTTCTGCAGCCATTGCGGCTCGTACAGCTGCGCCAGCCTCGCGCGTGAGCGCAGGTGCGCCTCGGCATTGGCCTGCAGCAGCTCACCGCATTCGGCCACCGTGCGCCTGCTGCGGATCGCGGTCATGGTGTCCTGCAGCGGCTTGCGGGAACGCACATGCATCAGCACGTCGCCCGCAGCGACGATGGGCAGGCCGATGGTGGCGGCAACGCGCCGGACGATGTCGACCAGCACGGCATCGTGTGGTCGCTGCAACAGCTCGATCGCGATGCCGGCACGGTCATCAAGCCATGTCTTCAGCCACACGGCATGGGCGAATACGGCCTCGAACGACTGCGAGGCATCGGGCACCAGCAGCGCGCGGCATTCGGGCAGGCCGGCGATCATCGGTGCATCGGGCACCTTGCCTTCGATGTCGCCGGGGTGCGCCACATACTCGCCCTTCTTCGAGCGACGCCGGGCGATGGTGATCCAGTGCGAGAGGTTGCCGTAGCCCCGGCGCGATGTCGCGAGCACTACAAGGCGAGCGTCGCGGACAGGCATTGACTTGCTGTTCTTGTCCTTGGCAGGCAGCATCAATTGCATCTCGGCCCCAATGATCAAGGGCAGCCTTTGCGCCTTCGCCTCCTCATGGGCCCGCACCACGCCGGCCACCGAGCATTCGTCGGTGATCGCCAATGCGGTATAGCCAAGCTCCTTGGCACGCAGCACCAGTTCCTCGGGACGTGAAGCACCGGTGAGGAAGCTGAAGTTGCTGCGGCAATGCAGCTCGGCGTAGGGAGGGAGGGTCATTTGTCGAAGATGCGCGGGCTGAATGCCGAAGCCCTCAAGCAAATGGTGAGGGGGGAGGCAACGCGAAGCGCTGTTGGACAACAAGTGCTTCCTCGTTGGCCCTCACCCCTGCCCTCTCCCGCAGAGCGGGAGAGGGAGAAAGGCCGCTCACCCGAAGCGTCCATGCAAATACCACCCGCTGCTCCCCTCCTCTTCCGACACCGACAACGGCAGCCGGTCACGGAAGATCCACACCAGCGCGCCATCGGCCGCCTGTGCAATGAAGTAGTCGCGCTGCGCAAGTTCACCGTCCCACCAGCCCGATTCGATGCGTTCAGGTCCGCTCAACAGTTGCAGCGGACGACCATCGAGCAGCGGCTTGAAGCGCCGTTCAGCCAGAGGCTCGGGCTGCCGACACAGCCAGACGGGGCGGGTGAGCGGGAGATCAGGGATCGGAACTTTCGCTTCCTGCGTCGATGTGTGGGACGCAGGCTGCGCGGGCTCCAGCAAGGTACCGCGCTCGGGACGATGATCGGCCTGCAGGCGCAGTTGCATCACCTGCTCGCGCCCCAGGCGCGCCTGCAGCCGCTCCAGCAGCCGCGTCAGGCCCTCGCGCTCGCTGCGAGGCGTGGGGAACAATTCGCCGTTCGGCGGCAAGCCCTTCACCACGTCCCGGCATCGAAGACTCAGTTCCAGCGTCGGCGCGGCCAGGCGCGCGTGCGCCAGCCGCTCGCGCAACAACAGTTGCAGGTGCTCGGCATCGGCCGAAGGCTCGGCCAGCGCGACTTCAAGCTCACTGTGAGTCTTGCCTTCGTGATGGCGATGCTCGTGATGCATGCGAAGCACAAAGCGTTCGACGCGGCCATGCTGCGCCTGCGTCCACGCCACGAGGCGCTTGAGCAGCACGGCTGCCCCATGCAGCACCTGCCCGGTGGTGTCCGCACGTGTGAACAGCTCGAGTCTGGCCTCGAAGACGGGAGGTGGCACGAGCCAGTCGCAAGGGTCGGGCTGCAGGCCGTAGGCGCAGTCGAGG
>DASTGE010000534.1:0-2567 GCA_035719405.1 Burkholderiaceae bacterium | reverse complement strand
GGCAAGCAAGATGCTGGGTTCAATGACACGCAGCGTCCGCAGGCACAAGCCGCCGCCGAAACCCCGAAGGCGCAACGCCAGCCTGCCTCGAAAACGGAAAGCCCGAAGAGCGCCAACCTTGAATCGAGCACGCTGCGCGTGTCGGTCGAAAAGGTCGACCAGCTGATCAACCTGGTGGGCGAACTGGTGATCACGCAGGCGATGCTGGCGCAAAACAGCAAGCACATCGACACCGCCCTGTACCAGCAGCTGGCCTCGGGGCTGGCCGACCTCGAGCGCAACACGCGGGACCTGCAGGAATCGGTGATGTCGATCCGCATGATCCCGATGTCGGTGGTGTTCAACCGCTTCCCGCGCATGCTGCGCGACCTTGCGGCCAAGCTGGGCAAGAAGGTCGAGATGGTCACGGTCGGCGAGGCCACCGAACTCGACAAGGGCCTGGTGGAGAAGATCACCGACCCGCTCACGCACCTCGTACGCAACTCCTGCGACCACGGCATCGAGTCCCCCGCCGAACGCATCGCCAAGGGCAAGCCCGAGGCCGGCACGATCACGCTCGTGGCCTCGCATCAAGGCGGCAGCATCGTGATCGAGGTGCGCGACGACGGTCGCGGGCTGAACCGCGAGAAGCTCATCAAAAAGGCGCGCGAGCGAGGGATCGACGCACCCGATTCCATGAGCGAGCAGGAAGCGTGGAACCTGATCTTCGCGCCCGGCTTCTCCACGGCCGAACAGGTCACTGATGTGTCAGGGCGCGGCGTGGGCATGGACGTGGTGAAGAAGAACATCACCGCGCTGGGCGGCACCGTCGAGATCGATTCCGCCGAAGGTTGCGGCATGAGCGTCAAGGTGCGGCTACCGCTGACGCTGGCCATCATGGACGCCATGAGCGTGCGCGTCGGCGACGAGGTCTACATCCTGCCGCTGTCGTCCGTGGTCGAGTCGTTCCAGGTGCAGGACGGGATGATCAAGACCATCGTCGGCTCGGGCCGTGTCGTGGACGTGCGCGACGAGTACATGCCCGTGATCGACCTGGAAAAGGTGTTCGACGTACCGCGCTTCGACTTCGAACACGTGAGCAACATCATGGTCGTCATCGAGGCCGAAGGCGGGCGGGTCGCCCTGCTCGTGGACGAATTGCTCGGGCAGCAGCAGGTCGTCGTCAAGAACCTCGAAGCCAATTACCGCAAGGTCAACGACGTCTCGGGAGCCACCATCATGGGCGACGGCCGTGTCGCGCTGATTCTCGATGTCGGCAGCCTCGTGCGCCGCTCACGTCACTGAAGGAAGAGTACCGATGCAAGCATTGGACGATCTCATGCGTCGATTCAGCATCCAATTGCGCATGAATGGTGCGATTGCGATGGTCGTCGCCCTGCTGCTGCTCGTTGGAACCGCCGCCATTGTGGGAACGTTCCATATTTTGCAGAGGACCAACGCCTTCCTCGATGGTCCGTACGCCCAAGCGACACAACTGATCCAGCTGCAAAAGCATGTCGGTGACATGCTCCGCTACGAGAAAGACGTCGCCATCAACCATGAGAACGCGAAAGAAGCCGCGCGCTACCGGGACGCATGGATCAATGCCGGCAAGGAAGCCGACGACGTCATCAAGAACCTCGTAGCCGGTCTCGCGGGCCGCTCCGAGGCCAGGGTGATCGCCGAACTCGACCAGCGCCTGAAGTCCTATCGCGCGGCCCTGGAACCCGCCGTGGAAGGCATGGCGGGCGGCAAGTCCGGCAGCATGGGGGAGATCATCAATGCGATGGTCAAGCCGCGCGAGGAAGTGCATGCAGCCGAGGCCCGCATGGCGGAGCTGCAGAAGTCGCTGCTCGCCGACGTACAGCGGGTCAAGGCACAGGCCTGGGACGACATTCGCATCTCGTTCGTTGCGGTCGGCGCTGCTCTGGCCGTCGCAGTCCTGCTCGTCGTCGGACTCACGCTCGTGAACGCGATGTCGATCGTCAAGCCGATCCGCGAGGCCAGCAACGTGGCCCGCGCCATCGCGTCCGGCGACCTCACCCAGGAGGTCACAATGCACGGCCGCGACGAGACCGCACAACTGCTGCAGGCGCTGGCTCAGATGCAATCCGCGCTTCGACAGCTCGTAGGACAGGTGCGCGAATCGTCGGACAGCATCCTGGTCGCAAGCAACGAGGTCGCCTCGGGCAACCAGGACCTGAGTCAGCGGACGGAAAAGGCCGCGGCGAACCTGCAGCAGACAGCCAGTTCAATGGAGCAGCTGACCGGCACCGTGCGCCAGAGCGCAGACTCGGCGGCGCACGCCAATCAGCTCGCGTCGTCGGCCTCGCAGGTGGCCTCGCGTGGCGGCGAGGTGGTGAGCCAGGTTGTCGCGACCATGGACGAGATCAACGCCAGCTCGAAGAAGATCGCCGACATCATCGGCGTGATCGACGGTATCGCGTTCCAGACCAACATCCTCGCGCTGAATGCAGCCGTCGAGGCCGCTCGCGCTGGCGAGCAGGGCCGCGGCTTTGCGGTGGTCGCCGGCGAGGTACGTTCGCTGGCGCAACGCAGCGCTGAAGCTGCGCGCGAAATCAAGGCAC
>DASTGE010000533.1:0-5923 GCA_035719405.1 Burkholderiaceae bacterium | reverse complement strand
CCTCGGACATCTGCAGATGCAGTCCGAACACCAGCATCGGGACGGCCATTATCCCGCCGCCCGCGCCGGTCAAGGCCAGCACCAGTCCAACGATCGCGCCCATGAATAGGCTCAGCCAAGTCGGCTCCATGCCGGCGCCCTCAGCTTGCCATTTCGGGCTTGGCGAACCACTCGCGGCCCTTGAACATGCCTTCCCAGTACAGCGGCGGCAGGATGCGCTCCTTGAGAAACCAGGCCAGGCGCGACGGTCGTGTGCCGTCGATCAGCCAGCGCGGGAAGCTGGGCGCCAGCTTCCCGCCATAGCCGAACTCGGCCAGGACGATCTGGCCGCGCTCCACTGTCAGTGGGCAGGAGCCGTACCCATCGTAGCGGGCCTCGCCTTGGGCCACGCCACGGGCCGCGAGCACGTTGTGGGCCACCACCGGCGCCTGCTTGCGGGCGGCGGCGGCGGTCTTTGCATTGGTCGTGTTGCCGACGTCGCCCAGCGCGAAGACGTTCTCGAAGGTCTTGTGGCGAAGTGTGGCCGGGTCGACGTCCACCCAGCCGGCTGCGTCGCTCAAGGGGCTGACCCGGATAAAGTCTGGCGCCTTTTGCGGCGGCACGACGTGGATCATGTCGAATTCGCGCATCACGGTGGTCTTGCTGCCATCGGGATTGGCCTGGCTGAAGTAGGCCTTGCGGGCCGTTCCGTCGATGCCGGTCAGGGTCTGCCCGAAATTGAGGTGGATGCCATAGGCCCGGATGTACTCCATCAACGCGGGCACATAATCGGCCACGCCGAAAAGCACGGCACCGGCGCTGCAGAACTGGACGTCGACGTTGCGCAGCACGCCTGCCCGTCGCCACTCATCGGCCGACAGGTACATCGCTTTCTGCGGGGCACCGGCACACTTGATCGGCATGGGCGGCTGAGTGAACACCGCCCTGCCGCCGCGAAGCTTCTGCACGAGTTGCCACGTGTACGGCGCGAGGTCATAGCGATAGTTCGACGTGACGCCGTTGCGCCCCAACGTCTCGGTCAAGCCCTCGACACCTTGCCAGTCCAGCTTCAGCCCGGGGCAAACCACCAGTTGCTCGTATTTGACGATTCGGCATCCGTCGAGAATGACTGCATTCCGTTCGGGCTCGAATGCCGCCACCGCGGCCTTTAACCAGTGCGCGCCGCGCGGAATCAGGGATGCGGTGGTGCGGGCCGTCATGGAGGCGTCAAACACGCCGCCGCCGACAAGCGTCCAGCCCGGCTGGTAGTAGTGAACGTCAGCCGGGTCGATGATGGCAATGTCCAGTCCCGGCTGGCGTGCGAGCAGACTGGAGGCCACTGCAATCCCGGCCGCGCCAGCACCGATGATGATGATCCCATACGTGGCGTCGGCCACGTCGACCGGCGTCTTGCCGGAGTTGGCCAGGCGGCGCACCAGTCCCTTGAGGTTGAAGCCTGCTTGCGAGGCACGCTCGACGATCTGGGGAAGCGGAATCGTGCCGGCCTGTGACAGTGCCCACATCGTCGTGGAGCGCATGCCGGTGCGGCAGAAGGCGAGCAGGGGCTTGGGCAGTTCGGCCATCAACGCACCGAACTCGCGGCCCTGCTCGTCGGTCACGTTGCCGGAATCTGCAGGCAGGTAGCGCATCTGCAGCCCAAGGCCCCTGGCCGTTTGTTCCAACTCATCGAAGCTGGGCTGGTCGTTGCCCTCGCCATCGGGGCGGTTGCAGATGATGGCGCGGAAGCCGGACAGCGCGATGGCTGGCAAATCGGCCGCGACGACCTGCGAAGAAACCGACAGCTCGGGTGTCAGTGCTTTAAGGTCCATGAACTTGTTTTCGGGGGTGCGTTGTTTGGCGTGGGAGTCAGACCGCATTGAGCGGGATCTTCAGATAGCACGTTCCGTTGTCCTCGGGCGGCGGCAATTCGCCCGCGCGCATGTTGACCTGCACTGACGGCAAAATCAGCGTCGGCATGGCAAGCGTCGCGTCGCGTGTCTGGCGCATTGACACGAACGCCTCTTCGGTGATGCCGTCGCGCACATGAATGTTGTGCGCCCTCTGCTCCGCCACGGTGCTGACAAACTCCACCCCACGCCCGTTTGGCTGGTAGTCGTGGCACATATAAAGCCGGGTCCGGGGTGGCAGACCAAGCAATTTGTTGATTGAACGATAGAGCGTGCGCGCGTCTCCGCCGGGGAAGTCGCAACGCGCCGAGCCGGAGTCCGGCATGAAGACCGTATCGCCGACGAAAGCAGCAATGTCGGCATCAGCCCCCTCGCCGGCAGTGACAACGTAGGTCATGCAGGCGGGCGTATGACCTGGCGTATGCAAGGCTCGTGCGCGAAGCGTGCCAACGGAAAAGGCCTCGTCATCCTGGAACAGGTGGTCGAACTGACTGCCGTCGCGAGCGAATTCCGAACCGGCGTTGAACACTCCGCCGAAGACCCGTTGCACTGTCGTGATGTGACTGCAGATGCCGAGCTTCCCGCCCAGGGATTGGCGCAGATAGGGCGCGGCCGACAAATGGTCGGCGTGGACGTGAGTCTCCAGGATCCACTCTACGTGGGCCCCCAATTCGCGAACCCGCTTGATCAGCCGGTCGGCGCTGACTGTGGAGGTGCGGCCGGACTTGGGGTCGTAGTCGAGGACGGTATCGACCAGCGCGCATGCGAGCGTCGCGCGATCGAGCACGATGTAGCTGACAGTCGATGTCGCCTGATCAAAAAAAGCCTCGATCTGCATCTGAGAGCGCTGCTGCATGTATCTGTTGAGCGGAGTTACCGGTCTTACAAGAGTTTCGCGGCCGTTAATATAACGAATAACTTATGTAGAATCAGCCTCAGCATTGCCCCAGGTCGAAATATGGCTCCGGGACAACCGGCCATATGAAGACGAAAACGGATCGTCGGGCAACCGGACCGACACCCAGGAGACCAGGCTTCCATGCTGTTGAACCATCGCTGCGGCGCACTTCGCGCTCAGCTGCCCCCGGGCTTGGCCCTGCGCCGGCCTGGCCCGTCTGCGTGTTTCGCCATCGTCATGACCGGCGCGCACTTGATCCCTCGCCATTCAGCTCCTGTGGAGGCACCCTGAGCAACGCTTCCTATAAATCCGGGCGCTTGCTGAAGGCGCCGGAGAGCTTCCTGTCGCCAGACAGCATTCAGGCCGTGTTCAAAGAGGGCAGACAGGGTCGGCGCGACTTCGTCCGCAATGTTTTCGCGGCGGCTCTCGCGGGCTCGGCCCCTGTCGTGGCCGCCGCGCAGGGGAGCGCTGACGGCGATCCCAACATCCTCACCTTGCCCGAGCACAGCAAGGGCCTGGGCCAGCCTGTCGTGACCGACGGTTACGGCAAGCCGTCGAAGTACGAGGCCAACGTGCAGCGCAGGCAAAGCCCCGGCCTTACACAGACCGCCCAGGCTTCGGTCTCTTTCGCGCCGCTGCAGTCGCTATTCGGCATCGTGACGCCCAGCGGCCTGCACTTCGAGCGCCACCACCAGGGCTGGTGGGACGTCGACCCGTCCAAGCACCGGCTGATGGTGAACGGCAGCGACGACAAGCTGCTGAAGAACGCCATGGTCTTCACGATGGACGAGCTCATGCGCCTGCCCAGCGTGAGCCGCTTCCACTTCATCGAGTGCGGCGCCAACACCGGCATGGAATGGGGCAACGTCGCCGTGCCCACCTGCCAGTACACCCACGGCATGTTGAGCTGCAGCGAGTTCACCGGCGTGCCGCTGCGCGTGCTGTTCGACTTGTGCGGCGTCGACTACAAGCGCGCGCGCTACGTGCTCGCCGAGGGCGCTGACGGCTCCAGCATGACGCGCACCGTGCCAATGGAACTGGTGGAAAGCGGCGAGGTGATCGTCGCCTACGGGCAGAACGGCGAAATGCTGCGTCCCGAGCAGGGCTACCCGCTGCGCCTCGTGGTACCGGGCGTGCAGGGCGTGAGCTGGGTCAAGTACCTGCGTCGCCTGGAGGTCGGCGACCGGCCTTACGGCACCAAAGACGAGACGGTGCACTACGTGGACCTGATGCCCGGTGGCGCGCATCGCCAATACACCAGCCTGCAGGAATGCAAGAGTGTGGTCACCACGCCCTCAGGCGGCCAGGTGCTGCTGGACAAGGGCTACTACCAGATCAGTGGGCTGGCCTGGTCGGGCCGAGGCCGCATCAAGCAGGTCGACGTGACGACCGACGGCGGCCGCAACTGGCGCAATGCGCGGCTGCAGGACCCTGTCATGAGCAAGTGCCTGACCCGCTTCACGCTGGACTGGCAGTGGGATGGCAAGCCTGCCATCGTCCAAAGCCGTGCCACCGACGAGACCGGGTATGTGCAGCCCAGCTACCGGCAACTGCGCGGCGTGCGCGGCACGCGCTCGATCTATCACAACAATGCCATCCAGTCGTGGCTGCTGGAGGAGAGCGGCGAGGTGCGCAATGTCCAACTGTCGTAAGGCCATCGCCGCGCTGTTGGCGCTCGTCGCACTGGACATGGTCTCGGCGCAGACGTCCTACCCTGGCATCGGCCGCCCCGCCACCAAGGGGGAGGTGGCGGCCTGGGACATCGACGTGCGCCCCGACTTCAAGGGCCTGCCCAAGGGCTCCGGTTCTGTGAGCCAGGGCCAGGAAATCTGGGAGACCCGTTGCGCTTCCTGCCACGGCATCTTCGGCGAGAGCAACGAGGTGTTCTCACCGCTGGTCGGCGGGACCACGGCGCAAGACATCAAGACCGGCCGCGTGGCGCGCCTGAACGACGCCACCTTTCCTGGTCGCACGACGCTGATGAAGGTCTCCACCGTCTCGACCCTGTGGGACTACATCAACCGCGCGATGCCGTGGAACGTGCCCAAGTCGCTGAAGACCGACGAGGTCTACGCGGTCACGGCCTACCTGTTGAGCCTGGGCGGCATCGTGCCGGACGACTTCACGCTGTCCGATGCCAGCATCGCGCAGGTACAGCAGCGCATGCCCAACCGCAATGGCGTCACGACCGCGCATGCGCTGTGGCCGGGAAAGGATCCAGGCGTGGGCCTCGGCAAGGCCGACCGGCCTGACGTGAAGGCCGTGGCCTGCATGCACGACTGCGAGCCCGAGCCCAAAGTCGCTTCGCTGCTGCCCGACTTCGCACGCAACAACAACGGCAACCTCGCCAAGCAGCAGCGCCTCGTGGGTCCACAGCGTGGCGTCGACACGACCCGTCCGCCCGGCGCGCGCCGCGATGGCGCGGTCAACACGCTTGCGACGCCCGCATCCGCGGCCGCTCCCGCACAGGCTCCCACTTCGGGCGGCGCCACTGCGCTCGCGCTTCTCAAAAAGCACTCCTGCACCGCGTGCCACGGCATGGACCAGAAGCTCGTGGGCCCGGGCTTCAAGCAAGTCGCGTCCAAATACGCCACTCGCGCGGACGCGCAGGACTACCTGGCCGCCAAGATCAAGAGCGGCGGCCAGGGTGTGTGGGGCGCCATTCCCATGCCGGCGCAGGCGCTTTCCGATGCCGACCTTCATGCCATCGCCGCCTGGCTGGCTGCCGGTGCATCCGCGCAATGACGCCTTCAAAACCGTTACCGGCGCGCAGCGACTCATATCTCTCACGTTGAAAGACATCAAGAAGACCATCCCATGCTGACCAGAAGAACCGCACTCATCCGCTCCGCGCAGGTCGCCCTGATGCTGGGCGGCCTGGGCGTGCTGCCCAAGGCCGCCGAGGCTGCCTACTCGACCGCGGCCTTCGAAGCCAAGAGCGTCGGCGACCTGATGAAGGCGCTGGGCGCAGGTGCCCCCGTGGAAAGTGCGGACGTCACCGTCACCGCGCCCGACATCGCAGAGAACGGCGCGGTCGTGCCGGTGGTCGCGTCCACCACGCTGCCCGGCGCCAAGCGCCTTCTTATCCTGGTGGAGAAGAACCCCAGCATGCTGTCAGCCGCCTTTGACGTGAGCGAGT
>DASTGE010000532.1:0-2348 GCA_035719405.1 Burkholderiaceae bacterium | reverse complement strand
GATCTCCGACGCCGTGCCCGAACTTGTTGAGCAGGCGTTGCGCGTTGCCGGCCCGAAGAGCGATAACGTCACGGTTATTTCCGTCGAATGGGAGTCCGCGGAGGACCAGGATCCTTCCAGCGGCATCTCCACCCAGACCTTGGGCGAGGAGGTGTTTGCCTCGACCATTCAGGCCAGCGTGCTCGGCCAGGAGCCAGGGGACGATCTCGACGAGGCAGAGATCGAGCGTTCGATTCGCGAGATCAACGAGGCGATCAAGCGCTCTTCGCAGAAGAAGGGCTGAGGTCCGGACTGGCTGCCGTCTCTCCCGCAGGCCGGAGAGGGGGAAGCGCTCTGCCCGACAATGGCGGCCCCACTGACTGACCGCCATCGCAATGACATTCCAGCGAACCGCCGGCCGGCGCATCGACGCACTGCGGCCGGTGCGCATTCTGCGCCACTACACGCGACATGCCGAAGGCTCGGTGCTGGTCGCCTTTGGCGACACCCAAGTGCTGTGCACCGCCTCGGTCGAGGAAAAGGTGCCCCCACACAAGAAGGGCAGCGGCGAGGGTTGGGTGACCGCCGAATACGGAATGTTGCCCCGCGCCACGCACACACGCGCAGACCGCGAGGCCGCGCGAGGCAAGCAAAGCGGCCGCACCCAGGAAATCCAGCGATTGATCGGGCGCTCACTGCGCGCGGTGTTCGACCTTGCCGCACTCGGTGAGCGATCCATCCTGCTGGACTGCGACGTGATCCAGGCCGATGGCGGGACGCGGACTGCAGCTATCACGGGTGCATTCGTCGCGGCCCATGATGCCGTCACATGGCTGCAGCGGGAGGGCCGTATCACCGCATCTCCAGTGCGCGACTTCGTGGCCGCAGTGTCCGTCGGCGTCCTCGAAGAAACGCCGCTGCTGGACCTCGAATACGTGGAGGACGCCGCCTGCGACACGGACATGAATATCGTGATGACCGGGACCGGCGGCTTCGTGGAAGTGCAGGGTACGGCGGAAGGCGCGCCATTTTCGCAAGCTCAGATGGACGAACTGCTCGCGCTCGCGGCCAAGGGCATCGGCGAGCTGGTGGGCCTGCAAAAGGTTTCGCTGGAGGTGTAGCGATGCGCCTTGTGCTTGCCTCCAACAACGCGAAGAAGCTTGTCGAGCTGCAGTCGCTGTTTGCGCCGCTGGGTCTCGAACTTGCGGCGCAGGGTGCGCTCGACATCCCTGAGGCCGAGGAACCGCACATCACGTTCGTCGAGAATGCGCTGGCGAAGGCGCGCCATGCCTCGCAAGCCAGTGGAAGCGCCGCGATTGCCGACGATTCGGGGCTGTGCGTAGACGCTTTAGGCGGTGCGCCCGGCGTGCAGTCCGCGCGCTTTGCGACGCTGTTCGGCGGTCCGCGCGACGACGAGGCCAACAACGACATGCTTTTGCTCAAGCTGGAAGGCGTGCATGACAGGCGGTCCCGCTTCGTCAGCGCGCTTGTGTCAGTGCGCAACGCAACCGATCCCGAGCCGCTGATCGCCTTCGGACGCTGGGACGGCCAAGTGCTGCACGAGCGGCGAGGCGAGGGCGGCTTCGGCTACGACCCGCTGATGTTCATCCCCGCCCTGCAGAAGACGGTCGCGGAGCTAGCGCCGCAGGTGAAGAACCAGTACAGCCACAGGGCGACTGCGGCGCGCCAGATGTTGCAGCTGATGCGCGAGGTCTGGCACCTTGGTTGAACAGGCGTTGCGCTTCCTTGCGCCCGGTACGATCGAGCTCGCGGTGCTTCCGCCCTTGTCGCTGTATGTGCACTTGCCATGGTGCCTGCGCAAGTGCCCGTATTGCGACTTCAATTCTCATGAGATGCGCCGCGGCGATCTGCAGGAAGCGCGATATCTCGATGCCCTTCGCGCCGACCTCGAAGCTGCGCTGCCGCTGGTGTGGGGGCGCCGCGTCCACAGCATCTTCCTGGGTGGCGGCACACCCAGTCTCTTCTCACCGGACGGCATCGATCGGCTTCTCGCGGATGTGCGTGCACTGTTGCCGTTGGAGCCGTGCTGCGAGATCACGCTGGAGGCCAACCCTGGCACTTTCGAGAAAGAGCGTTTCCGTGGGTTTCGCCGTGCGGGCGTGACGCGGTTGTCTGTCGGTGTACAGAGCTTCGATGACGAAAGCCTCAGGCACATCGGGCGGGTACACGATGCAGCCCAGGCACGAGCGGCGGTGGAGGAGGCGCGCAGTGCCTTCGACACGTTCAACATCGACCTGATGTACGCGCTGCCGGGCCAGTCGATCGACGGCCTGAGGCGCGACCTCGACACCGCTTTGAGCTTCGCGCCGCCGCACCTGTCGCTCTACCACCTCACGCTGGAGCCCAAC
>DASTGE010000531.1:0-8668 GCA_035719405.1 Burkholderiaceae bacterium | reverse complement strand
CGGCAGATGGCCCTTGATCCAGGCCGTGGCTTCGATGAAGTCGACCGCGTAGTTGTCGTGCTCCTCGATGCCGGTGGCGATGGCGAAGATGTTGGGGTCGAAGATGATGTCTTCGGGCGGGAAGTCGACCTCGTCGACCAGGATGCGATAGGCCCGTTCGCAGATCTGGATCTTGCGCTGGAAGGTATCGGCCTGGCCTTGCTCGTCGAACGCCATGACCACGGTCGCAGCACCATAGCGCTTGATGAGCGAGGCTTGCCGCTTGAAGGCGTCCACACCCTCCTTCAACGAAATCGAATTGACGATGCCCTTGCCCTGGATGCACTTCAGCCCGGCCTCGATCACCTCCCACTTCGACGAGTCGACCATGATCGGCACGCGGGCGATGCCCGGCTCGGAGGCGATGAGCCTCAGGAAGCGGACCATCGCCGCCTTGCTGTCGAGCATTGCTTCGTCCATGTTGACGTCGATCACCTGGGCGCCGTTCTCGACCTGCTGCCGTGCCACCGCCAGCGCCTCCTCGAACTGGCCGTTGAGGATCATCCGTGCGAAGGCCTTCGAGCCGGTGACGTTGGTGCGTTCGCCGATGTTCACGAATAGAGTGCCGGGGCCAATCTCGACGGGTTCAAGGCCCGACAGCCGCATCGGGGGAACAGCGCGTGCGCTGGTGGCGGAGGGTTCGGCGGGGGCAGTCATGGCGCTCGTCATCCTGTCAGACACAGATGGTGGGCGAGCGCCGTTGCATTCGATTCAGGTCACCCGCAGCGGGTGACCACCCCGAGCCTGGCGGTGCGTGGAAGGGCACCGTCGCAACGCTCCTCGGGGCAGCTATGGGACGCACCGATTTTATTCATGCGACCGGGCCTCGGGCCACGATCATGGCCGCAACACGGCCTTCCCTTGTTACCCTGAAACCTTCGCACGTCATTTGCTCCAATTCAGTCATGAATCTGCGCTTCCTGTGCGCGGTCGCCTTCGCGGCCATGCTTGCCGGCTGTGCGACAAAGTCTCAGCCGCCCCTCGTCCCGCCGCCGGTCGCGCCCTCTGCCGCGCCTCCGGTCTCTCTCGCCGCGCAACAGCGACGGCTGTCGGAGCTGTTCCGCGGCACGCCGGTCGTGTTCGAGATGCTGCCCAACGGGCTCATGCGCGTGGAGGTGCCGCTGAAGTATTCGTTCGACAAGGGACGCACGAGCGTCAAGCCGCCGTTGGCGGCGGTGCTGGACCGCATCGCGCCGAGCGCGCAATCGCCGGGCATGAAAGCCCGGGTCGCGCCGCCAGCCGATGCAGGCGGCGCCGGCACGATCGCACAGGAGCGGGCTGCAAGCACGCGCGACTACCTTGTCGCCAAGGGAGTCCCTGTCTCCCATTTCGCAAGCCCGGCCTCGCCCCGCGCCGACTCCATCGAGATTGTCATCGGACGGCTTTAGGAAAGATCGGGGAGGAACGAAGAGTGGCGCCCGCAAGCACAAGACATAGCAGCGCCTGCCAGGCGCATTGGCTCGCGTCGCCATGAAGTGCCATCCTTCGCCCTCGCAGCGAGCCGGCTTCTGCGCCGAGGGCGGACGCCCTGCGATCCATCGCGGCAACTACACACAGGACAAGGAATCAACGCCATGCTCCGTACATCCCTCGGACGCCGCCGCCTGCTGGTGGCCTCGGTGCTTTCGCTCGCTGCCTCGGCGCCCTCTCTGGCGCAGCAGGAGCCGATCAAGATCGGACTCGTCCTGCCGATGACCGGCCCCTTCGCATCCACCGGCAAGCAGGTCGAGGCGGCGGTGCGCCTGTACATGGCCGAGAACGGAAACACGATCGCCGGCCGCAAGGTGGAAGTGCTGCTGCGCGACGACGTGGGCGTCGCCGACAACACGCGGCGGATGGCGCAGGAGCTGATCGCCGGCGAGAAGGTCACGGTACTCGCCGGCTTCGGACTGACACCGCTGGCGCTCTCGGTCGCCCCCCTCATCACGCAGTCGAAGACGCCCGCCGTGGTGATGGCCGCCGCCACCTCCAGCATCGTTGCCGCTTCGCCGTTCTTCGTGCGCACGAGTGTCACGCTGGCACAAACTTCCAGCACGATGGCGGAGTGGGCGAGCAAGAACGGCATCAAGAAGGTGGTCTCGATGGTCAGCGACTACGGCCCAGGGATCGACGGTGAGACCGCCTTCAAGCAGCGATTCGAGGCCAACGGCGGCAAGGTGGTCGAGACGCTGCGGGTGCCGCTGCGCAATCCGGACTTCGCTCCCTTTTTACAGCGGGTACGCGATGCCCAGCCACAAGCACTGTTCGCCTTCGTTCCCTCGGGGGCGGGCGCGGCGCTCATGAAGCAGTTCTCCGAGCGCGGACTCGACAAGGCAGGGATCAAGCTGATCGGCGACGGCAGCGTGACCGATGACGACCTGTTGCCCGAAATGGAAGATGCGGCCCTTGGCACGATCACCGCATTCCATTACTCAGCGGCGCACAAGAGCGCTGTCAATCAGAAATTCGTCGAGTCGTTCAAGGCGGCCAACAAGGGCCTGCGGCCCAACTTCATGGCGGCGGGCGGATGGGACGGCATGCACGTCATCTACACAGCCCTTCAGGCATCCAAAGGCGCTGGCGGCGAAGCGCTGGTGAATGCGATGAAAGGGCAGCACTTCGAGAGCCCGCGCGGGCCTTTGCTGATAGACCCGCAGACGCGAGACGTGGTGCACAACATCTACATCCGCCGGGTCGAGCGGGTGGGCGGTGAGCTCTACAACGTGGAGTTCGAGACCTTCAAGGATGTGAAGGACCCGGGCAAGTCGTCCAAGTGACGTTCATCCGCGTTCATCCGGTGACCGAGGGCGGCCGGAGTTCTCGCGTCAAGCTTGAACGAGCCGGGGCCCGCGGCTCCTCAGGAGCCTTCTGAAAATCGCCAATGCGAGGCCGATGCCCATGACGCCGTAGACGATGAGCATCGAGCCGGACCGGCTCTCCGTGCCCACGGTCAGGCTGTGCACGCCGACCAGGATGATTGCCAGCAGCGCCAGGCGGTGCAACCCGTTCTTCCACCGGACAACTGAGGGCCCGCCCATCAAACGCACGACCACAGCGATCACCAGCAGCCACAGGGCTGCGGCACCGAATGCCACCCAGGTGCGATAAACGCCCTTGCCCCATGGAAGGAGAAGGTCGATGGCTGGCGACCGGTTCCTCATGGATGTCGCGACCACGAAGAGGACGACGTGCGCAAGGACCGCCGCGAGCACCCAATATCCTGCCGCCGAATGTAGCCGCCGCCAGTCCTTTGCCTGCATGCCGGCCTTGTGCAGGAGATCGCCCCGAAGCAGCCCGAGCATGCATTGCAACCATGCAAGCTCCACAGCGTAAAGGGCGAACACTTTCGAGATGACATAAATCGCCTGACCGGGCAGGGTGTCGAATGTCAGGTACTCGGTCATGTCACCGCCTAGCATCAGCCACGTTTGCAGTGGCGCGCCGATCAGGAGCAACGTCCCGATCACGACAAGAGCAAATCTCATTTCGCGTCATTCCCGGATCGTTGGCTCAGTATCAAGCCCGCTTGCAAATCAGTCAGCCTGGGTAATTGGCCCGCCGTCGGCAGCTTGGCCTTCTTCCATCCCTGAAGCCCGGGGTCATCCATTACATAAACATCGTACCGCTCACGTTTCAAGGCCCGCGCGACCTCGTAGCCGCGAAAGTCCTTGATGCAATACGCGATGACGACGGCGTCCTTCGGAACGGAACGTAATGCGTCGGAGGACCGCACATGGCGCAACGGAAGGTTGAGCGCCGCGGGAATCCGTTCCTCCTCCCATTCGTCGGGCTCCCGCGAATCAATGAACACGAGCTTCTTGTTCGCGGCCACATGCTGCATGACTTCCTGGTGCGTGATTTTCCTGATCAGGTCTTGCGCGTTCGCATGAAGAGCGACCGTCAGCAATGAAATCGCAATTGCCTTGAATTTCATCCCCTCGCACTCCGCCCCGGCTATTTGTGCACTTCAATGGTCCGGGTACCGACGCGGCCGGTGAATCCGGTGAGGTTGACGGTGAGGATGTGCCGCCCCGGCTTCAGCTGGCTTGTATTCCAGACCCAGCCGATCGGCACATAGCCGTTTTCCTCTTCAGAGACAAACTCGCCATCGAGAAAGAACGCAACTTCGTAAAGCTGCTCCTGCAACAGCCAACGATCTTCCGGGTGCAGGTCCACGGAAACGACGACGTTCTCCGGCAATACGGCACCTTCCGCAAGCGGTTTGCTGTCGCGATTTGCCAAGGTCACGACGATCCGCGGTTCGCGATCCTTGTAGCGGGCCATGTAGTGCTGCCGGGCGATGCGCTCACCGTTGCGCTCGAGCGGCTGGGCCGCACTTTCCCCTGCGAACGGCCCATCGGGTTTCTCCGGCCACCCGTGCGCCAGCCGCCACGCGCGATAGTCAAGGCCTTCCTGCCCACTGGTGATGACCGTGAAATCGGGCAGGCGAAACGCCGTCACCAGCATCGCGAGACGGTCGTTGCGCAGGTCCACAAGGCCGCTTTCGTCAAAGCCGTTCCACCGCTGCAGATTGCGCCCTGCAGGACGGGGACGCCAGACCGAGAGGGAGCGCAACATCGCGCCATGCTTGATACCGACGCGAATCAGCACTCGCGCGGGCTGCTGCAAGGTATAGACGATGTCTCCATTCGGAGCCAGCTCCGGCTTGATGCCGCTCATCACTTCGCCGTCCGTGCGGCCGCACGGGTCGTCCATCGCCTGCCCACTCGAAGCCCTCAGCACGGCACGCGCGCAATAGGCTTCGTCCGGCACGGGCCCTCCGCGTTCGTCCCTGCCATCCCATTCGAGTCGTTGTTCTCCAGCCGCCACCTCCTTCCGGGAGATCCTGCGCACGACGTCGCCATCGGCCGTCAACACCTCCAGCACCAGATCGCCGGGCTGGTCGACCCGGATCGTGTAGCCGACCTTGCCGCCAGGGGACAATTCGGTCGCGCTCATGCTCATCAGCTTCACTTGAGCGGACGCGAGAAATGGCACCGCGAGCAGGCCCGCCACCAGCGATCGCACGAGATTCATTTTCAAAGGCACCTCAACGCACGAAATGAAGTCAATCCGGGAACGGGCAATTCGGTGATTCGCCCATCGTCATCGAGTCTCGCGATGACGGCGCCGTCAGGGCCGGCGCGAACGAAATGCACGGTGCCGCTGCACAGCGCCGGCTGTACCGCCTGACGCGGGCCCTCGGTCAAGCGTCGCAGACCCGCACCGTCCCACCCGACCTGCCACAGCTGATGCGTACCGCTTGCGTTGCTGCTGAACACGACCCGCCGGCCATCGGTCACCGGATTCTGTGAAAGCGCATTCAACAGGGTGAGCTGGCGTGCCTTGCCGGCGACGAGGTCACGAGCCCATATTTCCACCAGCAACTCTTCGCAGCCATAAGAGCATCCGACACTGGCGTAGACCAGCCATCGTTTGTCGTACACGAAAGGGTCATGCTGTGCGCCGGGCTGGCGCGCAACGGGAACGCCGCCAGTGTCTCCCGCTCGCAACCGCAGGATCTCCGTTTCAACGCTCTTGCCGTCGGCCATTTCGACGACATGAACCTCCCCGCCATCGCGGGACATGCAGGGCTGCGTGTACGCGCGTTTCGGATCGGCACGGAGGACGATGGTCTCCCTGCCGTCCGAACGGAGCCGCACGGTGGCGTCAGCCGCTGCGTACACGGCCTGGCTTCCGTCGGGCGTGACGCACGCCTGCCTCGGCTCCTGCTCGGTCGGGATTCTCTCGATGCCGCCGCCAGCCGCCACACGATACAGCCCCCAGGGGCCGCCCGCCCCGCGCGCGACGAAGCTCATTCCGACAGGCAGCTTCGCCGTGGTCTGCGCTAGCGCAATGGATGCAGCGGAGAGATTGAACAGCGCTACGCACGCAAGCATGAGCCTGGCCACGAGACGCCCAGGCACTGGGCGTCGGCCGACTTTGGCGACTCCGAACATCAAGTTCCCCCTCTACAGTAGCGATCGACTTCGGCGAATGCCGCTTCCATGCCACCCCGTCCCGGCTCGTGAGGGGCTGCCTTCAGGACGGCGCCCTCGAAGGCTTCGACGGCGGGAAGCTCCGGTTTGCGCCAGGGCGCGAGTTCAACCACCCTCACGGCCTCACGCAGGCGTGCGACGCAGGGGTGATCAACGTGATTCAGACGCACCGCTTCCTCGAAGGCAGTTCGCTGCCCGCTGCGGCGATACGGCGAATCGGGCGTGTCGATGGCCCGGTCCGCGGGAATGGGCGTGCCGCGCGCGATTGATTCGAACATGAGCGAAGGCTTGCCGTGAGCGCCTTGCGAAAGCGCCCACGCCACGAGGACGGAATCGAGCTGCCAGGGATGCCACGTCTGCATCACGGCGCTTTGGGCCAACACTAGCAAAGGCAGCATCACGATCAACGATGCAAGTCGACGAAACGGGCGATCCATGGTGTTCGGGGTTTATCTTTCAGTTCCGCCCAGCGTCCGTCCTGCACCAGGGCACCGGCTTCAAGAACCCAGAAAAGGTCGTCGGGCGAAGGCCTTTGAAGTTGGTGAGTGACCTGAATGAGCCCCATCTGCCGCTGCTCCGCGAGGGCTTGAAAGGACTGGGACAACTCAGCCGCCAGCACGGGATCGAGGTGAGAGAAGGGCTCGTCGAGCAAGGCCCAGGTCGGCCGCAGAGCGATCACGCGCGCGAAGGCGAGCCGCTGGCGCTCGCCGCCTGACAACTGGGCGGGAAAGGCGTGCGCGCGCGGCAACAGGCCCAGGTGCGCGAGCAATTCGGCATCGGCATCGCTCGGCCGTGCGCTCGTGCCGCGCGTGCGCGCAAAGGCGACATGCGCCAACGCGGACAGGTGCGGCCACAGGCCCAATTCCTGGGGCAGCCAGCCAAAGGGCCGACGATGGGGCGGGACGTCGGAAATGTCTTGCGACTGCCAGCGCAACCCGCGCACCCGGGCCCGCGGCTCCAGCCCCATGAGCGCGCGAATCAATGTCGACTTTCCGCAGCCCGAGGGGCCGATCAGGGTCACACGTCCGGCGGGGCTCAAGGACAACTGCCCCACCCGCAGCCGGAATCCCTCGCGCTGCACGGTGATGTCATCAATCTCCAGCACGCTCCCTCCTTGTTGCTCTTGCTGCGGTCCCGCGGACCCACGCTGCCAGTACTGCCGTCACCAATCCCGCGACGGTCAAACCCTGCAGCAGCGCCAATAGCATCACGCCGCGTTGATCGCCGTAGTGAAGCAGGTTGTACAGGCGCAGGATTGTGGTCTCCATTCCGGCTGGAACCGTGAGGACCGTGGCCGACAGCTCGGCAAGCGAGAGCCCGGCACCCACAGCGAACGAGGCCGCCACGGCCGGCAGGGCGTCAGGCAGGCACACGAACCTCCACGCGGCCCAGCCCCGCGCCCCCAAAGCGATCAGTTGTTCAGCGGCCGTTCTCGGGCGGGCCTCGCGCAGCGCGAGTTGCAGCCACGCGGAGAACGGCAAGAGACGCAGCGTGTGGGCCAGCACAAGCGGAGCCGCCGGGCCGGCCCATTCGGGGAGACCCGCCGCCGTGATGGCCAGGCCGACGAGCGCGGTGGGCCACAACATCGAGAGCCAGATGAGGACAGTCAGGGCACTGCGGGCCGGTTCGCCAACGTGAGCTGCTGCAGCGGCCATCGCCCAGCCCCAGGCGGCAGCCAGCAACGACGAAAGCGCCGCCACCCACAGGCTCGTGACGAGCGCGGTGCCGGCATGAGAGGGCCAACGGCCGGTCGCCTTCGCCGCCCCGAGGACGAGCAACAGCAAAGGCGCCGCAGCTGCAAGCAAGGCCGCTGTGGGCAGCAAGCGTCTCCAGAGTGCGGGCACATGGAGCCAGCGACCTGTCCAGCCTAGTTGGACCGCGGCGCCCGCACCCGCCTTGAGGCGCGGCATGCGCGACAGGATCGCCGCACAAACCAGCGCGACCACCATCATCGGCCAGCCGTGGACGGCTGCCAGATGGGGGTCAGGCTCCAGCGCCACCTGACCCAGGAATTCCTCGGCGTACACATGCACGCCGACAAGCGGCGGCAGCTCGGCCTCGGCGAAAACCAGGGCGGCCACCGCCGCAATGCACATATCGATCAAACGCAGGAGGCGCTGGCGCGCGACATTCCAAATCGCGCGCGCGCCGCCGGTCACGAGCGCGGCGTCAAGTTCACCGCTATCGAACGCTGCCAATCCAGCGAGCAGCATCACCCAGCCAGCGGCGCATAGCGCAGTCCCATCGTCAATGCGGCGAGTCCCCAGCCGAGCGGGCCGCCTGTCACAACCGGGAACAGGGTGCGCCACGCGAGCAGGTGCACGACCGTCCCAAAGCAGAAAGACATTGCCAGCGCCGCAGTGAACGCAAGGCGCTGCACGCGGGGCTGCGGCATGAGCAACGTCGCCGCGACAAGCGCAGCTGCCAGCGTCGCGACCATGGCCGACATCAACGAGAGAGCGACGCTTCCGAGCAGCAATTGACGCTGGCGAGCGTCAGACCATTCCAAGGCAGGCCCGGTCAGCGAACCGCCTTTGAAGCCTGCGACCACCGCGCCGCCGAGGCCGTGCAACGCCGGCCAGGCCATTGGCAACGCAAGCAGGGCGAGTATCAGCAGGAAGGCGACGCCACGCCATCGCCGGGCCGCATGG
>DASTGE010000530.1:0-14445 GCA_035719405.1 Burkholderiaceae bacterium | reverse complement strand
AAATGGCAAAAAGCAAGTTTGAACGGACCAAGCCGCACGTGAACGTGGGCACGATCGGTCACGTGGACCATGGCAAGACCACGCTGACGGCGGCCATCACGACGATCCTGGCGTCGAAGTTCGGCGGCGAGGCGAAGAAGTACGACGAGATTGACGCGGCGCCGGAAGAAAAGGCGCGTGGCATCACGATCAACACGGCGCACGTCGAATACGAGACGGCCAACCGGCACTACGCGCATGTGGACTGCCCGGGCCATGCCGACTACGTGAAGAACATGATCACCGGCGCCGCGCAGATGGACGGGGCGATCCTGGTGGTGTCGGCTGCCGACGGCCCGATGCCACAAACCCGCGAGCACATTCTGCTGGCGCGTCAGGTGGGCGTGCCCTACATCATCGTGTTCCTCAACAAGTGCGACATGGTCGACGACGAGGAACTGCTGGAGCTCGTGGAGATGGAGGTGCGCGAGCTGCTGAGCAAGTACGAGTTCCCCGGCGACGACACGCCGATCATCAAGGGCTCGGCGAAGCTGGCGATCGAAGGCGACAAGGGCGAACTGGGCGAGCAAGCCATCATGAGGCTGGCAGACGCACTGGACAGCTACATCCCGACGCCTGAGCGTGCGGTGGACGGCACTTTCCTGATGCCGGTTGAAGACGTGTTCTCGATCTCCGGGCGGGGCACCGTCGTTACCGGGCGGGTCGAGCGCGGGGTGGTCAAAGTCGGTGATGAAATCGAGATTGTGGGCATCCGCGCGACGCAGAAGACCACCTGCACGGGTGTGGAAATGTTCCGCAAGCTGCTGGATCAGGGCCAGGCGGGTGACAACGTGGGCATCCTGCTGCGCGGCACCAAGCGCGAGGAAGTCGAGCGCGGGCAGGTCCTGTGCAAGCCCGGTTCGATCAAGCCGCATACGCATTTCACCGCTGAGGTGTACGTGCTGAGCAAGGAAGAGGGCGGACGCCACACCCCGTTCTTCAACAACTACCGCCCGCAGTTCTACTTCCGTACGACGGACGTGACAGGGGCGGTGGAGCTGCCGAAGGACAAGGAAATGGTGATGCCGGGCGACAACGTGAGCATCACGGTCAAGCTGATCGCCCCGATCGCGATGGAAGAAGGTCTGCGCTTCGCCATTCGTGAGGGCGGCCGCACCGTGGGCGCCGGGGTCGTCGCCAAGATCATCGAGTAAGCCACTCAGTTTCGGTCGGAAGGGGCATAGCTCAATTGGCAGAGCGTCGGTCTCCAAAACCGAAGGTTGGGGGTTCGAGACCCTCTGCCCCTGCCAAGCCCTCTTGAAAGCGCAAGCAAGGGCTTCCAGAAGGCCGGAAAACGCAGCCCGCGGGTCGATGTAGCCTGGCGGGCTTTGCTGCTGATGGCGTTGCAACTTATTCCGCCATCGGGAACCGAAGTGAAATCAATGACCACCAATCCTCAAGTCGAAACCGTCTCCACCGGCGCGGACAAGGCGAAGCTCGCAGGGGCTGCGCTGCTGGTCGTGGGCGCGGTCGCGGCGTTCTACCTTCTGGGGCGGATGGACCTGTGGGTACGGGTGGCGGCCCTGATCGCAGTCCTCGGGATCGCCGTCGGTGTCTTTTTCACCTCCGAAGCCGGGAAGCAGTTGATCGCCTTCGGAAGCGACTCTGTCCGGGAGGTGAAGAAGGTCGTTTGGCCGACTCGCAAGGAAGCGATCCAGATGACCGGCTACGTCTTCGCCTTCGTGGCGATGATGGCGTTGTTCCTGTGGGTCACGGACAAGACGCTGGAGTGGGTGCTGTACGACCTGATCCTGGGCTGGAAGCGCTGAGGATGAATGTTGCGATGAGCGAGCAAGAAGAGAACAGCCAAGCCGACGTCGGCGCCAGCCCGTTGCGCTGGTATGTCGTCCATGCCTACTCGGGGATGGAGAAGGCGGTTGAGCGCAATCTGCGTGAACGCATCGAACGATCCGGCATGCAGAGCAAGTTCGGCCGCATTCTGGTTCCTACCGAGGAAGTCGTCGAACTCAAGAATGGGAAGAAGGCGGTGACCGAGCGTCGCTTTTTTCCGGGGTATGTGCTCGTCGAGATGGTGATGGACGACGACACCTGGCACCTGGTCAAGCACACCAGCAAGGTGACGGGATTTGTGGGGGGCGCGAAGAATCGCCCCGCCCCGATCTCGGAGGCCGAGGTGATGAAGATCGTCAACCAGATGCAGGAAGGCATCGAGAAGCCGCGTCCGAAGGTGGAGTGGCAGGTGGGCGAGCTGGTGCGTGTCAAGGAAGGTCCTTTCACCGACTTCAACGGCGCCATCGAGGAAGTCAACTACGACAAGTCCAAGGTCCGGGTGTCAGTCACCATTTTTGGTCGCGCCACTCCCGTGGAGCTGGACTTCGCGCAGGTTGAAAAGGTCTGACAGGATTCGTACGCAAGTTTCGGGTAGTTTTTTCAACGTGACCAGGAGCTCGTCCTCGGGACGGGCGTTCGAACTGGATAGGAGCCATCTATGGCAAAGAAGATAGCCGGCTTCATCAAGCTGCAAATTCCGGCCGGCAAGGCCAACCCCTCGCCGCCGGTGGGCCCCGCGCTCGGCCAGCGTGGTCTGAACATCATGGAGTTCTGCAAGGCGTTCAATGCCCAGACCCAGGGTGTCGAGCCAGGCCTGATGCTGCCGGTGGTGATCACCGCGTTCGGCGACAAGTCGTTCACCTTCGTCATTAAGACGCCGCCGGCGACCGTGCTGATCAAGAAGGCGATCAAGCTCGAAAAGGGTTCGGGCAAGCCCCACCTCGAGAAAGTGGGCAAGCTGACGCGCGCCCAGATCGAGGAGATCGCGAAGACCAAGATGAAGGACCTGACGGCCGCCGACCTCGATGCCGCCGTCAGGACGATCGCCGGGTCTGCCCGCTCCATGGGCGTCACGGTGGAAGGAGTCTGACATGGCAAAGCCCACGAAGAAGCAGAAGGGGTTGCAGGGCAAGGTCGAGTCCACGAAGCTCTATCCGATCAGCGACGCTCTGGCGCTCGTGAAGGAATGCGCGACGGCGAAATTTGACGAGTCGATCGACGTCGCCGTCCAACTCGGCATTGACGCGAAGAAGTCCGACCAGGTGGTGCGGGGTGCGGTCGTGATGCCGCACGGTACCGGCAAGACCAAGCGTGTGGCTGTGTTCGCGCAGGGTGCCAAGGCCGAAGAGGCCCGCGCCGCGGGGGCCGATGTCGTCGGCATGGAAGATCTTGCCGAGCGCGTCAAGGCCGGCAACCTCGACTTCGACGTCGTCATCGCCTCACCAGACACCATGCGCGTGGTGGGCCAGCTGGGCCAGATCCTCGGCCCGCGCGGCCTGATGCCTAACCCGAAGGTGGGCACCGTCACGCCTGACGTTGCAACAGCGGTGCGCAATGCCAAGGCTGGCCAGGTGCAGTTCCGCGTCGACAAGGCAGGGATCATTCACGGCACCATCGGGCGTCGCTCATTCGACCCCGAAAAGCTGATCGGCAATTTGTCTGCGCTGCTTGATGCGCTGAACAAGGCGAAGCCGGCGTCGAGCAAGGGCATCTACATCCGCAAGGTCGCGGTCTCGTCGACGATGGGCGTGGGCGTTCGTGTAGACGCGTCGACGATCGCCGCACAACCGCAGGCTTGATGATCATCACGTTCACTGCACGACCAACCGAAGTCGCAAACGCGCTTTGCAGGCAACGCTTGACGCCTGCTCTCGCGTCCGCCCTTTGCGTCCATGCAGTGAACCGGAAATTGGTGGGCTGCGTGCCGAGCAACCGGCACGCAGGTCGTCCAAGACCGCTGGTGGGCATTGCGCCCGTAATCGAAGGTCGACAAGACCGGACAACCAGCGCAGATGGCGGTCCCGCTGAGGACGGAATGTTCGATTCCCGAGGCAGTAGGTCGCTGATGTGTGGTGTGTCCCGAGGGTTTCGGCCCAAGGGCACATTTGTGAGGAGCAGACCTTGAGTCTCAACCGCAACGAGAAGGCAACCGTCGTAACGGATGTGGCCGCGCAAGCCGCGCGGGCCCAGACGTTGGCGCTGGCCGAGTATCGTGGCCTCACCGTCGAACACTTGAACAAGCTGCGCGCGGATGCGCGGAGCAAGGGTGTCTACCTTCATGTGCTGAAGAACACCCTCGCCCGTCGCGCTGTCGCGGGCACCCCGTTCGAGTGCGCTGCGGAGGCCATGGTCGGCCCGCTGATCTACGGCTTTTCCGAGGATGCCGTGGCCGCGGCCAAAGTCATCGCCGACTTTGCCAAGACCAACGACAAGCTTGTCATCAAGGCCGGGGCCTTTGCCGGCAAGCCGCTGAACGCCGAAGGCGTGAAGGCACTGGCGTCCATCCCAAGCAAGGAAGTCCTGCTGGCTCAGCTGGCCGGTTTGCTGAAGTCGCCCATCCAGCGTACCGCAGGGGTACTGGCGGCATTGGCCGAAAAGCGCGGAGGCAATGCCGAAGCGCCGGCCGAAGCGGCAGCCGCGGAGCCTGCTGGCGCGTGACGATGCGCCCTTTCGAGCAACAGACATTCACTGAATCGAGGAATCCCAAATGGCATTCGACAAAGACGCTTTCCTGACCGCCCTGGACAGCATGACGGTCATGGAACTCAATGACCTGGTCAAGGCGATCGAAGAGAAGTTCGGCGTGTCCGCCGCGGCAATGGCGGCGCCTGCCGCTGGCGCGGGCGGCGGTGGCGCGGCCGCTGTGGTCGAGGAAAAGACCGAGTTCACCGTCCAGCTGATGGAGGCCGGCGCCAACAAGGTGTCGGTCATCAAGGCCGTTCGCGAGATCACCGGGCTGGGCCTGAAGGAGGCGAAGGACCTCGTCGACGGCGCACCGAAGCCGGTGAAGGAGGCGATCGCCAAGGCCGACGCCGAAGCCGCCAAGAAGAAGCTGGAAGACGCCGGCGCCAAGGTGGCACTCAAGTAATTGGCCTGTTCTCTTCAGCGGCCGAAACGCCGCTGGAGAGAACACTTGAAAAGGCCTGCCGGAACCATATCTGAGCAGACCCTTCCAAGTGTTCTCTGATCCGACTGCAGGGAAACGGTTTGGTCGGGCTCCGGTGCAACGCCGGGGTTGTCCGCCAGCGGCTGGTAGTGGCCAGCCACCAAGCTTCGAGCGCAAGGCTCGAATTGCCAGTCGCCGACGCGATCCGGTTCACGGGCCAGAACCGGATTCGACACGGAGTCCTTATGGCGCAAGCATCCACCTCATATAGCTATACCGAGCGCAAGCGGATTCGCAAGAGCTTCGGCAAGCGCGAGAGCGTCCTCAATGTTCCCTATCTGCTGACGATGCAGCGGGAATCCTACGTCGCTTTCCTTCAAAAAGACTTGCCCCCGGCCAGGCGCAAACCCGAAGGGCTGCAGGCCGCTTTCCTTTCCGCGTTCCCGATCGTTTCGCACAACGGGCTCGTGGAGATGAAATTCATCGAATACAACATCGCCAAACCGCCGTTCGACACCCGTGAATGTCAACAGCGCGGCCTGACCTATGCCGCCGCTGTGCGCGCGAAGCTGCAGATGATCATCTACGACCGCGAGTCGTTGCCGCAGAAGGTCGTCAAGGAGATCAAGGAGCAGGAAGTCTACATGGGCGAAGTGCCGCTCATGACCGACTACGGCTCTTTCATCGTCAACGGCACCGAGCGCGTGATCGTGAGCCAGCTGCACCGCTCGCCGGGCGTGTTCTTCGAGCATGACAAGGGCAAGACGCACAGCTCGGGCAAGCTGCTGTTCTCGGCCCGCATCATCCCCTATCGCGGATCCTGGCTCGACTTCGAGTTCGATCCGAAGGACATCCTCTACTTCCGTGTCGACCGGCGACGCAAGATGCCGGTCACGATCCTGCTCAAGGCGATCGGCCTGAATCCAGAGCAGATCCTCGCGCACTTCTTCGTGTTCGACAACTTCCGCCTGATGGATTCGGGTGCACAAATGGAGTTTGTGGCCGATCGGCTGCGCGGTGAAGTGGCCCGCTTCGACATCACCGACAAGGACGGCAACGTCATCGTCGAAAAGGACAAGCGCATCACCGCACGACACACCAGGCAGATGGAACAGTCAGGCACACGCTTCATCAGCGTGCCGGAAGACTTCCTCGTCGGGCGTGTGATCGCACGGAACATCGTTGAGCCCGACACCGGCGAGATCATCGCGAAGGCGAACGACGAGATTACCGACTCGCTCCTGAAGAAGCTGCGCGCTGCGGGCATCCGCGACATGCAGGCGCTCTACACCAACGAGTTGGACGAAGGCGCGTACATCAGCCAGACGCTCGCGAGCGACGAGACGGCGGATCAACTTGCCGCCCGCGTGGCCATCTACCGCATGATGCGCCCCGGCGAGCCACCGACGGAGGACGCGGTCGAGGCGCTGTTCCACCGCCTGTTCTACAGCCCGGACACCTACGACCTGTCACGTGTGGGCCGGATGAAGTTCAACGCCCGGGTGGGCCGAGATTCCGCCGACGGCGCGATGACTCTGTCGAACGAGGACATCCTCGACGTGGTGAAGATCCTCGTCGAGCTGCGCAACGGCCGCGGCGAGGTCGATGACATCGACCACCTCGGCAACCGCCGCGTGCGCTGCGTCGGCGAGCTGGCCGAGAACCAGTACCGGTCGGGCCTGGCGCGCATCGAGAAGGCGGTGAAGGAGCGCCTCGGACAGGCCGAGACCGAAGCCCTGATGCCGCACGACCTTATCAACTCCAAGCCGATCTCGGCCGCGTTGAAGGAGTTCTTCGGGGCGAGCCAGCTCAGCCAGTTCATGGATCAGACCAATCCGCTGTCGGAGATCACGCACAAGCGTCGTGTCTCCGCGCTGGGTCCGGGCGGCCTGACACGCGAGCGCGCCGGCTTCGAGGTTCGCGACGTGCATCCCACCCACTACGGCCGGGTGTGCCCGATCGAGACGCCGGAAGGCCCCAACATCGGCCTCATCAACTCGTTGGCGCTGTATGCCCAGCTCAACGAGTACGGCTTCCTCGAGACTCCCTACCGTCGTGTGGTCGACGGCAAGGTCACCAATCAGATCGACTACCTCTCCGCCATTCAGGAAGGCAAGTACGTGATCGCGCAGGCCAACGCCACGCTCGACGCCGAAGGCCGGCTGATCGACGAATTGGTGTCCGCCCGAGAGAATGGGGAATCGGTGCTGACCTCGCCCGAGCGAGTGCAGTACATGGACGTCGCTCCGTCGCAGATCGTCTCCGTGGCCGCATCGCTGGTGCCGTTCCTCGAGCACGATGACGCGAACCGCGCACTGATGGGGGCCAACATGCAACGTCAGGCCGTTCCCGTGCTGCGCCCGGAGAAGGCTTTCGTGGGCACGGGCGTGGAGCGTGTGGCGGCCAAGGACTCCGGGACGGTTGTCGCCTCGCGCCGGGGTGGTGTGGTGGACTACGTCGATACGAACCGTATCGTCATCCGCGTCAACGACAACGAGACGGTTGCAGGCGAGGTCGGCGTTGACATCTACAACCTGATCAAGTATCAACGGTCCAACCAGAACACCAACATCCATCAGCGCCCCATCGTCAAGCGCGGCGACAGGGTCGCGGCCGAGGACATCATCGCCGACGGCGCTTCGACCGACCTGGGCGAACTCGCGCTCGGCCAGAACATGCTGGTCGCCTTCATGCCCTGGAACGGCTACAACTTCGAAGACTCGATCCTGATCTCCGAACGCGTGGTTGCGGAAGACCGCTACACCTCGATCCACATCGAGGAGCTGGTGGTGATGGCGCGCGACACCAAGCTGGGCTCGGAAGAGATCACGCGCGACATCCCGAACCTTTCAGAGCAGCAGTTGTCACGCCTCGACGAGTCCGGCATCGTCTACATCGGCGCCGAAGTCAACCCCGGTGACGTGCTGGTCGGCAAGGTGACGCCCAAGGGCGAGACCACGCTGACGCCGGAAGAAAAGCTGCTGCGCGCGATCTTCGGCGAGAAGGCGTCTGACGTGAAGGACACGTCGCTGCGCGTCGACCAGGGCACCAGCGGCACCGTCATCGACGTTCAGGTGTTCACCCGTGAGGGCATCCAGCGCGACAAGCGCGCCCAGCAGATCATCGACGACGAGCTCAAGCGCTTCCGGCTCGACCTGAACGACCAGCTGCGCATCGTCGAGGCGGACGCCTTCGACCGGATCGAGAAGCTGCTGAGTGGCAGGATCGCGAACGGCGGACCCAGGAAGCTGGCCAAGGGTGCAGTGATCAGCAAGGAGTATCTGTCCGAGGTCGAGAAGTTCCACTGGTTCGACATCCGTCCCTCAGAGGAGGACATCGCTAACCAGCTCGAGTCGATCAAGAACTCGCTGGACCAGACGCGCCACAGCTTCGATCTCGCGTTCGAGGAGAAGCGCAAGAAGCTGACGCAGGGCGACGAGCTGCCGGCCGGCGTGCTCAAGATGGTCAAGGTATACCTTGCCGTCAAGCGGCGCCTGCAGCCCGGCGACAAGATGGCGGGTCGCCACGGCAACAAGGGCGTGGTCTCGAAGATCGTGCCTGTCGAGGACATGCCCTACATGGCCGATGGCACGCCGTGCGACATCGTGCTGAATCCCCTGGGCGTGCCGTCGCGGATGAACGTCGGCCAAGTGCTGGAAGTGCACCTTGGCTGGGCGGGCAAGGGCATCGGTCAGCGCATCGGCGACATGCTCCAGCAGCAGGCCCGCGCGGCCGAGCTGCGCGAGTTCTTCGACGAGATGTACAACCGGTCCGGCGGCAAGATCGAGAAGCTCGACGTCCTGTCCGACGACGAGATCGTGGAAATGGCGCAGAACCTCTCCAGAGGCGTGCCGTTCGCCACTCCGGTGTTCGACGGCGCGGCTGAAGAGGAGATCCGGGGCATGCTGAAGCTGGCTTACCCCGACGATCTCGCCAAGGTCAAGGGCCTGACGCAGTCACGCACGCAGGCGACGCTCCACGATGGCCGCACGGGTGATGCCTTCGAGCGTCCGGTCACGGTCGGCTACATGCATGTGCTGAAGCTGCACCACTTGGTCGACGACAAGATGCACGCCCGTTCCACCGGCCCGTACTCGCTGGTCACTCAGCAGCCGCTTGGCGGCAAGGCGCAATTCGGCGGGCAGCGCTTCGGCGAGATGGAAGTGTGGGCCCTGGAAGCCTACGGCGCGTCCTACGTGCTGCAGGAGATGCTGACCGTGAAGTCCGACGACGTGAACGGCCGCACCAAGGTCTACGAGAACATCGTCAAGGGCGAGCACGCCATTGACGCCGGCATGCCGGAGTCGTTCAACGTGCTGGTCAAGGAAATTCGTTCGCTCGGTATCGACATCGAGCTGGAACGGAATTAAGGAGAAGCAGGTATGAAGGGACTACTCGACCTCTTCAAGCAATTCACCCCCGACGAACACTTCGACGCCATCCGGATCGGCCTCGCTTCGCCGGAGAAGATTCGCTCATGGTCGTTCGGCGAGGTGAAGAAGCCCGAGACGATCAACTATCGCACCTTCAAGCCCGAGCGCGACGGCCTGTTCTGCGCCAAGATCTTCGGCCCGATCAAGGACTACGAGTGCCTGTGCGGCAAGTACAAGCGCCTGAAGCACCGCGGCGTCATCTGCGAGAAGTGCGGCGTCGAGGTCACACAGACCAAGGTGCGCCGCGAGCGCATGGGTCACATCGACCTCGCCGCTCCTTGCGCGCACATCTGGTTCCTGAAGTCGCTGCCGTCGCGCCTGGGCCTGGTGCTCGACATGACCCTGCGCGACATCGAGCGGGTGCTCTACTTCGAGGCGTACGTCGTGGTCGACCCCGGCATGACGCCGCTGAAGAAGTTCTCGATCATGAGCGAGGACGACTACGAGTCCAAGCGGACGGAGTACGGTGACGAGTTCATCGCCCTGATGGGCGCCGAGGGCATCAAGAAGCTCCTCGAGGAGATGGACATCGATGCGGAGATCGAAAAGCTTCGCAACGACATGACCGGCTCCGAGCTCAAGGTCAAGAAGAACTCGAAGCGGCTCAAAGTGCTCGAGGCCTTCAAGAAGTCGGGCATCAAGCCGCATTGGATGATCCTGGAAGTGCTGCCCGTGCTGCCGCCGGATCTGCGTCCGCTGGTGCCCCTGGACGGCGGCCGCTTCGCCACGTCCGACCTCAACGACCTTTATCGCCGCGTCATCAACCGCAACAACCGCCTCGCGCGGCTGCTTGAGTTGAAGGCGCCGGAGATCATCGTGCGCAACGAGAAGCGCATGTTGCAGGAGGCGGTGGATTCGCTGCTTGACAACGGCCGTCGCGGCAAGGAGATGACGGGCGCCAACAAGCGCGCGTTGAAGTCGCTTGCCGACATGATCAAAGGCAAGAGCGGCCGTTTCCGGCAGAACCTGCTGGGCAAGCGCGTCGACTACTCCGGTCGTTCGGTCATCACGGTGGGCCCGACGCTCAAGCTGCACCAGTGCGGCTTGCCCAAGTTGATGGCGCTGGAGTTGTTCAAGCCTTTCATCTTCTCCCGACTGGAGGCAATGGGCATTGCCACCACGATCAAGGCGGCGAAGAAGGAAGTCGAGAGCGGCACGCCGGTGGTGTGGGACATCCTCGAGGAGGTCATCAAGGAGCATCCGGTGATGCTCAACCGCGCGCCGACGCTGCACCGCCTGGGCATCCAGGCGTTCGAGCCGGTGCTGATCGAGGGCAAGGCGATTCAGCTTCACCCGCTGGTGTGCGCTGCGTTCAACGCCGACTTCGACGGCGACCAGATGGCCGTCCATGTGCCGCTTTCGATCGAAGCGCAGATGGAAGCCCGCGTGCTGATGTTGGCCTCCAACAACGTCCTGTTCCCGGCCAACGGCGAGCCGTCGATCGTGCCGAGCCAGGACGTGGTGCTGGGCCTGTACTACGCGACCCGGGACCGCATCAACGCCAAGGGCGAGGGCATGGTGTTCTCCGACGTGGCGGAGGTTCAGCGCGCGCTCGACAACGGGCAGACCGAGATCACCGCCAAGATTTCCGTGCGCCTCGTCGAGTACGAAAAAGACCAGGACGGCAACTGGGTCCCCGAGACCAAGCTTGTCGAGACGACTGTCGGCCGCGCGCTCCTGTCGGAGATCCTGCCCAAGGGGCTGCCCTTCTCCAATATCAACAAGGCGCTGAAGAAGAAGGAGATCTCGAAGCTCATCAACGCGTCGTTCCGCAAGTGCGGCCTGAAGGAAACCGTGGTCTTCGCCGACAAGCTCCTGCAAAGTGGCTTCCGGCTCGCCACGCGCGCCGGCATCTCGATCGCCATCGACGACATGCTGGTGCCGAAGGAGAAGCATGCGCTGATCGAGCGTGCCGAGAAGGAAGTCAAGGAGATCGAGCAGCAGTACGTCTCGGGTCTCGTGACCGCCGGCGAGCGCTACAACAAGGTGGTCGACATCTGGGGCAAGACCGGCGATGAGGTTGGCAAGGTCATGATGTCCCAGCTGTCGAAGGAGAAGGTCAGCGACCGCAACGGCAATAATGTCGACCAGGAGTCGTTTAACTCCATCTACATGATGGCCGACTCGGGCGCCCGCGGCAGTGCGGCGCAGATCCGCCAGCTCGCTGGCATGCGCGGACTGATGGCCAAGCCGGACGGCTCGATCATCGAGACGCCCATCACCGCGAACTTCCGCGAGGGCCTCAACGTTCTGCAGTACTTCATCTCAACGCACGGCGCGCGTAAGGGTCTGGCCGACACGGCCTTGAAGACAGCGAACTCCGGCTACCTCACGCGCCGCCTGGTCGACGTCACGCAGGACCTCGTCGTCACCGAGGATGACTGCGACACGCAGAACGGCATCGCGATGCGCGCCCTGGTCGAAGGCGGTGAGGTCATCGAGAGCCTGCGCGACCGCATCCTTGGCCGCGTCGCGGCGATCGAGGTCACGCACCCCGAGACTCAAGAAGTGCTGATTTCGGCCGGCAGCATGCTGGACGAAGACGCGCTGGATCTCATCGAGAGCGCGGGCGTCGACGAGGTCAAGGTTCGTACGCCGCTCACTTGCGCCACGCGCTTCGGTCTGTGCGCGCGCTGCTATGGCCGCGACCTGGGCCGTGGCGGGCTGGTGAACGTCGGCGAAGCCGTCGGCGTGATCGCCGCGCAGTCCATTGGTGAGCCGGGTACGCAGCTCACGATGCGTACCTTCCACATCGGCGGTGCCGCGTCGCGCGCGGCAGTGGCGTCGAGCGTCGAGGCGAAGTCCGACGGCATCGTCGGGTTCAACACGACCATGCGCTACGTGACGAACGGCAAGGGCGAGCTGGTGGTCATTTCGCGATCCGGCGAGATCATCATCACCGACCCGCATGGCCGTGAGCGTGAGCGCCACAAGGTGCCGTACGGTGCGATGCTGAACGTCAAGGCCGACCAGACCATCAAGGCCGGCACCGTGCTCGCCAACTGGGATCCGCTGACGCGCCCGATCATCACCGAGTTCGCAGGCCGTGCGAAGTTCGAGAATGTCGAGGAAGGCGTGACGGTCGCCAAGCAGGTCGACGAGGTGACAGGCCTGTCGACTCTGGTGGTCATCGACCCGAAGCGCCGAGGCGCGGCGAAGATCGTGCGCCCCCAGGTGAAGCTCGTCGACACGTCCGGCAACGAGGTCAAGATTCCGGGCACCGACCACTCGGTGACGATCGGCTTCCCCGTTGGCGCGCTCATCCAGGTGCGCGACGGGCAGGACCTGATGCCCGGCGAAGTGCTTGCGCGCATCCCGGTCGAAGGTCAGAAGACGCGTGACATCACCGGCGGTTTGCCGCGGGTGGCGGAGCTGTTCGAGGCACGCTCACCCAAGGACAAGGGGATCCTGGCTGAAATCACCGGCACGGTGTCGTTCGGCAAGGAGACCAAGGGCAAGGTGCGCCTGCAAATCACTGACCCTGACGGCAAGGTCTACGAGGAACTGGTCCCGAAGGACAAGAACATCCTCGTGCACGAAGGCCAGGTGGTGAACCGCGGCGAGCTGATCGTCGACGGCGCGGCGGACCCGCAGGACATTCTGCGGCTGCTCGGCGTCGAGGAACTGGCACGCTACATCGTCGACGAGGTCCAGGACGTTTACCGTCTGCAGGGTGTGAAGATCAACGACAAGCACATCGAGGTGATCGTTCGCCAGATGCTGCGTCGAGTGCAGATCGTCAACCCGGGCGACTCGGACTACATCGCCGGCGAGCAGGTCGAGCGCTCGGAGCTGTTCGACACGAACGACAGGCTGCGTGGTGACGGCAAGATCGAGGCGTCGTATGCCGACGTGCTGCTCGGCATCACGAAGGCCAGCCTGTCTACCGACTCGTTCATCTCGGCTGCCTCCTTCCAGGAGACGACCCGAGTGCTGACCGAGGCGGCGATCATGGGCAAGCGCGACGAACTGCGCGGCCTGAAGGAAAACGTGATCGTCGGCCGTCTCATTCCCGCGGGCACGGGCATGGCCTTCCACGAGGCGCGCCGGGCCAAGGAGGAGATGGACGAGAGCGAACGTCGCGCCATCGCAATGCAGGAGGCCGAGGAACTCGCCGCCATGCAGATGGCCCAGGTGGACGTGAACAACGAGAGTGCGGAATAAGGCGACCGACGCCTGCAGCAAAAAAGGCGGCCCTCGGGCCGCTTTTTTTTACGGATCCAATCTCGTCGGGAGGCCCGACTGTCCGACTGCCGGCCTACCGCATGTTCCCGGTATGCCCCAACGAGTACCTTCCCGGTTGCGGCCAGACTGTCAACCCGTGTGGCTCCTTACCCGCAGGCAGGATGGTGACCTTGCCAGTGTCGGTATCGAACACATAGACCTTGTTGTCGAAGCGGCCAGAGAGCCATAGCTGCTTGCCGTTGGCCGTCACGTTGCCCATGTCAGGGCTGCCGCCACCCGGGATCGGCCAGGTCGCCACGACTTTTTTGGTCGCGAAGTCGATCACCGAGACGCTGCCTTGCCCGTGTTCGGCCCCGTGCACCTTGTTCGACCCGCGGTTTGCCACGTACAGCTTCGTTCCATCTCGGCTCGGGTACAGCCCGTGCGTGCCCTTGCCCGTCTTGACAAAGCCGACCTCCTTGAAGCTCGCGCCGTCGACGAGGAACACGCCATCAACCATCATGTCTGCCACATAGAAGGTGCTGCCGTCCGGCGACACGCGAATGTCCTGGGGCATCCTGCCGTTCGACAGCTTGAGATACCCCACGACCTTGCGGTCGACCAGGTCGACCTTCACCAGCTTGCCCTGGTACTCACAGGTGAAGATCGCGTAGCGCCCGTCGATTGCAAAGTCGGCGTGGTTGATGCCCTCGCACTCCGGCGTCGCAATGGATGACTTCAGCGCCATCGTCTTCGGATCGCGGAAGTCCAGGCGCTTGAATGCCTCGGCAACGATGATCGCTTCCTTGCCGTCTGGCGTGAAGTACATGTTGTACGGGTCGTCGACCTTGATCTGCGGTCCGGGCTTTCCGGTCGAAGGATCGATCGGGGTCAGGCTTCCATCCGGCCGGC
>DASTGE010000529.1:0-16681 GCA_035719405.1 Burkholderiaceae bacterium | reverse complement strand
AAGCATCTCGCAAACTTCGATGCGCTCACCGGTCTGCCCAATCGCCGGCAACTGATCTGGCGTACCGAGCGGGCCCTGGAGCATGCCCGACGGCTCAACCACAACGCGGCGTTGCTGCTCATCAACCTCGACCGCTTCAAGGTCATCAACGACACGCTGGGCCATTCCGCGGGCGATGAACTGCTGACCGAGGTGGCGCGGCGGCTGCGCGGTTGCGTGCGCCACTCCGACCAGGTGATGGAGGGCGCTCTCGAGGCCGTCGGCTCGCGCTCGCACCGCACGCTCGAAGCGGTGGGGCGACTGGGCGGGGACGAGTTTGTCGCCCTGCTGCCTGAAGTCGCCGACGAACATGACGCCGAGCGCGTGGCGCAGCGCATGCTCGACGTGATGCGCGACCCGATCTTCGTCGGCGATCAGGAATGCTTCTGCACGGCCAGCGTCGGCATCGCGATGTACCCGCGGGACGGCTCCACCGTGGCCGACTTGTTGCGCAACTCCGACGTCGCCATGTACTCGGTGAAGTCGCAGGGAAGGAATTCGGCGTCCGTCTACAGCCCTCAGCTGGCCGGACGCGGCAGGGAGAAACTCGAACTCGAAAGCGCCCTCCACAAGGCCATCGAGCGCAACGAGCTGGTGCTCCATTACCAGCCCAAGGTCGACGTGCGCGCTGCCCGCATGGTCGGCGCCGAGGCGCTGATGCGTTGGCAGCGCGGGAACACGCTGGTGGCTCCGGCCGAGTTCATCCCGCTGGCCGAGGAAACCGGCCTCATCGTGCCGCTGTCCGAATGGGCGGTACGCGAGGCGGCCCGCCAGGCCAAGGAGTGGCAGAAGAGTTTCGGCTTCAATGACTCGATCGCAGTAAACCTTCCGAACCGGCTGTTCGAGCGCTCCGACCTGGTGGAGCACATCCACAACTCGGTCGGGCACCACGGCGTGCCGCACCGCTCGATCCAGCTGGAGATCACCGAGACGGGCCTGATGAAGGACCTGCAGAACGTGATCCCCTCGTTGCACCGGCTCAACGAGATCGGCGTCGAAATCTCCATTGATGACTTCGGCACCGGCTACTCGTCGCTGGCATACCTGACCACGTTGCCCATTTCCGAATTGAAGATCGACCGTTCCTTTGTCCGCGACCTGGGCATCACGCCGCAAAGCTCGGCCGTCGTCACCGCGATCATCGCGTTGGCGCGCTCGCTCGGCCTGCGCGTGATCGCCGAAGGCGTCGAGAACCTGCGCCAGATGGAAGTGCTGCATCGCCTGGGCTGCGGAATCATGCAGGGCTTTCTCTTCAGCCGTCCCATTCCCCCGGAAGACCTCGAGCGCTGGCTGCAGCAGACCGTGTTGCCCCGCAAGGCGCCCTGGATCGGCCAGGCCAGTGCGTTCGATGCTCCCGACGGCGCACGCGCCATCGGCCGGCGCTGACAGCCGCCTCGCAACCCGTGGGCACCCCCACCCCGACGCCACAGGCGCCGGCTGCCATCGCCAAGGCAGCCCTGTTGCGGCTGGCTTCTGCCAAGCTCGAGCCGACGCCTGAGAACTACGCGCGTGCCTATGCCGAGGAGGCGGGCGAGCCGACGCCCGCTCAGGCCTGGGCCATGCTCATCGAACGCATCGTGCGCGGGCTCGAGCGCGGTGGACGGCAGTGGACCGCCGCGCGCAAGAAGGAGAGCCTGCAACGCGTACTGGAGGGCAGCCGTGGCGATGCGCAGCGCCTGCAGCAGCGGCTGCGCGGCATGCTTGCCAGCTGGGACAGCGACAACGGCGCCGAGGCGCCATTGATCGCGGGCGATTCCGCACTGGGTCCGGGCTCGGGCCCGTCGCCTGCGGTCGCAGACGCCTCGCCGCCGCCCGCAGCGCCTTTGCATCCGCCGGCCGCCCAGCCCGTTCCTGCAACAAGCAGCGATCGCGCGTGGCAGCCGCTGGTGATGCAGCTGGAAGGGACAGTGCGCAGCGCCTTGCCTGCAGACGAGCCGCGTGCAGCGGAGCTTGCCGAGGAGCTTTCGGCACTGGCGGATCGCATCGCGAGCGAGGGCCCGACGCCACACATCGCTGCCGCCGTCGAAGCCGTATGCACGCGGGCGCGCCGCCTGCTCGCGCATCGCCATCACTTGGTGGAGGGCCTCGGCGCACTGTGCCGCGAGCTCACGGCGGGGCTGACCGAGTTGTCGGAAGACGAGAGCTGGGCGCGCGGGCAGTGTGAGTCGCTGCAGGCGCGGCTGGCCGAGGATCTGAGCGTGCGCGGGGTGCGTGCGGCCAGCGAAGTGCTGGCGCAGACGCGCGAGCGTCAGCATGCTTTGCGCAGCGAGCGCGACCGGGCGCGCGAAGCGCTGAAGGGGCTGATTCATCGGATGCTGCACGAACTGGGCGAGCTGGGCGAGACCACCGGCCGCTTCCATGAAAGTGTGGGGCGTCACGCCGAGGTGATCGAAAGCGCCGATTCGCTTGAAAGCCTCGCTGGCGCGGTGCGCGAGATGGTCGAGGAAAGCCGCGCAGTCCAGGCGCTGGTACGGCAGACGCAAACCCGTCTGCACGACGAGCACGAGCGAGCCGGAGAACTGGAGCGCAAGGTGCGCGAGCTCGAAGGGGAACTGAGGCGGCTGTCCGAGGAGGTGTCGACCGACGCGCTGACGCAGATCGCCAACCGTCGAGGGCTGATGCAGGCCTTCGAGGTCGAGCAGTCGAAGCTGGCCCGCGGAGCGGGTCCCCTGGCACTTGGACTGATCGACATCGACAACTTCAAGAAACTCAACGACTCCCTGGGCCACAACGCGGGCGACCAGGCGCTCAAGGCGCTGGCTCAACGCGTACGCACGTCGCTGCGCCCGCACGACAGCATTGCCCGTTTCGGCGGCGAGGAGTTCGTCGTGATGCTGCCCGACACGCCGCTGGAGGAAGCCCGCCTCGTGCTCACGCGTCTTCAGCGCGCGGTGAGTGGCAGTCTGTTCATGCACGATGAAAAGCCCGTCCTGGTCACGTTCTCGGCCGGTGTCACCTTGTACCGCGACGGGGAGCGGATCGAGCAGGCACTGGAGCGCGCTGACGAGGCGCTGTATGAAGCCAAGCGGACCGGCAAGAACAGAACCTGTGTGGCCTGATCGCGGCTGATCGCGACCACGGCGACCCGGACGACCGGAAGCTTGCAGAACGGAACGAATGGCTGATGCCGCGTGACAAGCGGCATGTGCGGGCTGTCACGCCCGATTGACGCCGCGGGCTGGCTTGGATCGAATCGAGCCAGAGGGAGATCGGCATGAGCGGGCAAAACGATCCTCCCCGGGACGATGATTCGGCGCAGACCGGGCTCCCGGACAATTCGTCCCCGGCGATCGGGCCGGGAACGCTCGAGTTCGTCCTTGATTCGGTGGCCGACCTGATCGCGCTGCTCGACGCCGACGGCCGATACCGCTTTGTCAACGCCAGCTGGTGCCGGCATTTCCGCGTCGCGCGCGAGGCTGCAATCGGCCGATCGGCATGGGAACTGGAGCTTGCAGACGGGCGGCAGGAGCGCGTGGCGGCGTTCCGCGCTGCCCTTCGCACCGGCTCCCGGCAGATGCTGCAGATGCGGATTCAGCTCCCGGGCAGCAACGAACCGCGCGACTGGTTCATGAGCTTCGTACCCTCCGGTCCTGCCTCGCGGGAGCCATCTGTTGCCGTCATTGCACGGGACGTGACTGCCGAGGTGATCGCGGCTAGCGCATCGCAGGCGAGCGAGGCGCTGGGTCTGGTGGCCGCTCGCACTGGAAACATCGTTGTCGTGACCGACGACGAAGGCCGCATCGAATGGGTGAACCCGGCTTTCACGCGCATCACGGGCTATACCGCCGACGAAGCGATCGGTCGACGTCAGGATGAACTCCTGCATCACCCTGCGATCGATTTGAAGACGCAAGCGCTGCGCGCCTCGAGAATCGCATCGGGTCAGGCGGGACCGATGGTATTGCAGCGACGTAGCAAGGATGGGCGCCTGTACTGGGTCGCTGCCGACTTTCAGCCGGTTCGTGACGCGCAGGGACGTCCGCGCAGGTATGTGTGGGTCGAGCTGGACATCACCGAGCACAAGCGACGGGAGGCGGAGTTGCTGGAGGCGCGCTGGGCGGCGGAAGCAGCCAACCGTGCGAAGTCAGAGTTTCTGTCGCGCATGAGTCACGAGCTGCGAACGCCACTGAACGCCGTGCTCGGCCTGGCGCAGCTGCTGCTGCTGGAAATCCCCCCGCTGGCCGAGCAGCAGCGCACCTACGTGCAGGAGATCTCCAACGGAGGACAGCAGCTGCTGGAGATGATCAACCAGCTGCTGGACTTCTCACGCATCGACAGCGGGCAGATGCCGCTGAAGCTCGAACGGGTGGACCTGGTGCCGGCGATGGCTGAGGCAGCGCGGCTCACTGAGGGCGAGGCCGTGCGCAACGGAATTCGCATGGAACTGCCTCCGCCCGACGTGCCGGTCTGGGTTTATGGCGATCTGCTCCGGCTGCAGCAGGTGCTCTTCCACCTGCTGTCCAACGGTATAAGTACAACCGCCGCGGCGGAGCGGTCCAGCTGTCGCTTTTGCATGGGGTGAAGCACGTGCAGGTCGAAGTTCGCGACACAGGACCGGGCATCCAGGTGCCGATGCAGTCGCGCCTGTTCACGCCGTTCGATCGGCTCGATCTGGACCACCGACATCATGTCAGCGGCATAGGCATCGGCCTCGCGTTGAGTCGCAGCCTCGTCGAACTGATGGGCGGCGAGATGGGGTTCGATACCGAACCAGGTCGCGGCAGTACGTTCTGGTTCACGCTTCTTGCCGCGCCTTGAACGACCGCAGTGGCGTCACGAACGCCGCTCGTCGGTCAACACGGTCATTCAGTCGTTGCGGGTCGTCCCCACTGTCGCACGTACTCGACCACTGCGTCGACCTGGCTTCCGGCCAGCTCGACCACCTTGGCCAGCTCCTCGCGCGAAATGCTCAATTCCCGCGTCCAGTGTTCGACATCGCCAGAGTTGTTGATGTCGATGGTGCCGCGGCCCGAGGAAGAGGATTGGCGTTGCTGTTCCATGCCGCAGGGCGCTGCAAATAGCATGCCGCCGCGATGGCCTTGCGCGGCCTTTTCAACTTGGGTGCTGAAGCGGGGAATCACCGCCTTGCGCGCTTTCCGCCAGCTCCCGATTCAGGGCTTCGAAGCTTGCGGCGACTTCCGCCGAAGGCTCTTCGACATTCGTGTCGCCGAAAAGGGACTCACGAAAGGCTGTCGAGGTCACGCTCCGGTCGTCAATGGCCCACAGCAGCAGCGCCCGCGCTGACATCGGCTTGGCGAACATGTATCCCTGCATCTCGTCGCAGCCCAGCTCGCGCAGGATCTCCTCCTGGCGCACGTTCTCCACGCCCTCGGCCACCACGCGCAGGCCGAGTGCGTGCGCGAGCTTGACGACGGCGTCAACCACCGCGCGCGCATCGCTGCTGCTCTCGATGTCCATGACGAAACTGCGGTCGATCTTCAGCTCCTCTGCTGGCAGCCGCCGAAGGTAGCTCAGGCTCGAATAGCCGGTGCCGAAGTCGTCGATCGACAGGTGCACGCCTGCCTTGCCGAGTCGCTTGAACGTCTGCTGGGTGGCCTTGGTGTCCTCCATCGCGACGGACTCGGTGATTTCGCAGGTGAGCAGCGAAGGCTGCACGCGGTTGCGCTCGAGCGACTGCACGATCAGCTCGACGATGTCGTTCTGGCGCATCTGAAGGGCCGACAGGTTGATCGCGACGCGCATCCGCAGTCCGTGCTCGCGCCAGCGACGCGCTTGCCGGCAGGCGTCCTCGATGACCCATTGGCCCAGCCCCCGCATCAACCCGTAGCGCTCCGCGAGCGGAATGAATGTGTTGGGCGGGACCATGCCGCGCGTGGGATGCTTCCAGCGCAGCAGCGCCTCCGCGCCCGTCACCTGCCCGCTGCCGACGTCGATCTTCGGCTGATAGAAAAGCTCCATCTCGTTGTTCTCGATCGCATGGCGAAGGTCGTTGACGAGTTCGAACCGATCGCGCGAATCCTCGTCCATGGAGGGTGCGTAGAAGCAGTAGCAGCCGCCCCCGGACCGCTTCGCCGCGTACATTGCCGCATCTGCCCTGGCGATGAGCTTCGCGTGCCCGCCGCCTTCGGGATAGAGCACGATGCCGACCGAGCACGAGATGGTGACTTCGCGGTTGCCCACTTCATAGGGGCGGCTGATCTCTTCGATGAGACGCCTGGCGATCTGCGCGATGTCGTCCTGCGAGGGGTTGTCGGTGACCATTAGCACGAATTCGTCGCCACCGATTCGCGTCACCACGTCCTTTTTCCAGCGGGAGAGCGAACGCAACCTCTCGCCCACTGCCTGCAGGACGAGGTCGCCTGTGGCGTGCCCGAATGTGTCGTTGACCGGCTTGAAGCCGTCGAGATCAATGAAGAGCAGTGCCAGTCGCTGTTGTGTCGCGTCGGCCCGGGCCGCATGCGCCGCAAGTTCGTCTTCGAAGTTGACGCGCGTCGGAAGCCGCGTGAGTGGGTCAATGGCCACCGCGCTCTGTGTCGTGGTATCGGACTCGGCATCGCAGCCGATCGCGGCCTCGTTCAGGCCGTAGGTCAGGACAAGAGACAACGCGGAGATCATCGCGACTGTCAACATCGTCGGCCACGCAACCAGGACATCCACAGGCGATGTTCTGGCAACGGCCAGCAGCAGCCAGGCGCAGAGCGAGGTGGCTGCGATCGCGGCGGCGAGGACGCGCGAGATCCTTCGCTGTCTGGAATTCGGGGCACGCCCGTGAAGCGCGAGCAGGGACGCGGCGATGACGACCGACGTCCCCCATGTTCCCGCTCCTCTCGACCCGTTGCCGTCGGGCGCCCAGAGCGTGAGCAGCCAGCCGGCCAGGGCCCAGGTTCCGATTGCCAGGGCAGGGAAGAGCAACCGGGCGCTGCGCACGGGCGGGGACATCGCCAGGCGTGCGGCCGTCGCAAGCAGCGCGGCCACGATCAGGGGCAGGACGTGCTCGCTCTCCCAGCGCTCGGGGCGCACGATGGACTGAGACTGGAGCTGACCCGGCCACCAGATCGCGAACCCGACCAGCGCGGTGCCGAGAACGGACAGGACTGCCTGCCACCTGCTTGTCCTGCCTGCAGACGACGTCGAGATCGACGAACCGCTTGCAAGGAGCAGTGCGCTGGGCAGGAACCCGATTCCGATGAAAGCGAGTTCCGGCAGACTCAATGGAAAAACAGGCATCGTCGAGCTGATGGTCGATCGTTTCAGACCTATCGGTGCTCTATTCCGGTTTCTTGAGTGTGTCGGCGTTTCCCAAGGGCAATGTGTGCGAATGGTCTGCTGTGCGAACGGCCAGGTCTGGGCAACCGGCGTCAGCGAGAACTGCTACCGCCCGGCTGAAACGTCTCGGGCTTCCAATGAAGGGAACGACTTTTTGCGGAAAGTTGCCCACATGAAACTCAAGCTTTCTTTTCCCAAGCGGGCCTCGCCGACACCGAACCGTTCCACCGCGACCGAGAAGAGGTATGACTGGCGGCCCTCCTGCCAGGAATTGGCCGAAGGGTTGCAGGTGACGGAAGTTCCGGATCTGGAGCCTGAAGAACTGGAGCGTATTTTTGCGATGTCCCCGTCCTTTCGAGCGGCGGCCAAACCGGCGACTGACAAGGAGGAGTAAGACATTGTTCGCCAGCTCCGTGTGCCTGGAGCGACCCGCGCCAGTGCAGCGGATAAGCGCACGCTGAACTTCAAAGCTGTTCGGCATCTTCACGGAATCGAACCACGATCCGTACGGTCGTTAGGGCCACGACCTCGAAGACGTGTGTTGATGCGGTGGGGCTGGCGGAAGGCGTGGGATTCGAACCCACGGAGGACTTGCGCCCTCGCCAGTTTTCAAGACTGGTGCCTTAAACCACTCGGCCAGCCTTCCGCGAACTTGACGGCCGTAAGTGTAGTGGCTCCGTCCGTGGGCCGGCGCACGCTTCTTGCCGTTTGGCGGGAGGGCGCAACAAAGTCGACGGCGGGTGGTTATGGCAGATGCCGCCGACCGGCGTTGAGATCAGCCCGACACCTGCGCCTGCTCGCACGCCACCTGCACCACCTCTCGCCGCCCGCCATCGACGCGCACGGCGGTCAGACGCCCGCCCCAGACGCATCCGGTGTCGATGGCCATGAGCGTCGGCGAATCGATCAGCCCGAGCGTCGACCAGTGGCCGAAAGCGATCGGCGTGTCCTCCGTGCGCCGGCCGGGCACGCGGAACCAGGGGTGAAAGCCCGGAGGTGCCGCTTGCGCTGAATCCTTGGTCTTGAATTCGAGCGTCCCGTCCTCCCCACAGAACCGGATGCGCGTAAGGATGTTGATGACGATGCGCCAGCGGTCCGCACCCTGAAGCGCATCGTCCCATCGGTACGGATGATTTCCGTACATCACCTGCAGGAAGGCGGCGAGGTCGGGTCCGCGCAGCAGTTCCTCGACCTCTCGCGCCAGCGCCAGCGTCTGCGCGCAATCCCATTGTGGAACGACGCCGGCGTGCACAAGCAGCCATCCATTGCTTTGCGCTGCAAGCGGCCGCTGCCTCACCCATTCGATCCACGAATCGCGCTCCGGCGACTCCAGAATGTCGCGAAGGGTGTCGCTGCGATGCTCGGGCCTGACACCGGCGGACACGGCGAGCAGGTGCAGGTCGTGGTTGCCGAGCAGGCAGGTCGCTGCCCCTCCAAGCGAGCGCAGGCGCTGAAGCGTCGACAGCGATTGCGGCCCGCGGTTGACGAGGTCACCCAGCACGGCAAGCCGGTCGCGCGAAGGCGAGAAGCCGATTTCCGCCAGAAGTCGATCGAAGGCATCGCAGCAGCCTTGCAGGTCGCCCACGAGATAGTCCATGCGCCGATTCTGCTACGCTGGACGCTTCTCGTTTTCCCGGGGCCAGCAGGCCGATCTCGCTTGCTTCGGCACTCGCATGGACGTCGCGCTACTTGTCTTCCTCATCCTGCTCAACGGTCTTTTCGCCATGGCGGAAATGGGGCTCACCGCGAGCCGGCGAGCGCGCTTGCAGGTCATGGTCGAAAGTGGCGAGGCAGGTGCGCGCACGGCGATCGATCTGCATGAGAACCCCACGAAGTTCCTGTCGACGGTGCAGATCGGCATCACTTCCATCGGTGTTCTCAACGGCATCGTCGGCGAGTCCGCCTTTTCGGCACCGCTCGCCCACCAGCTCGAGCATGTCTTCGGATTGAGTCCGCGCGTGGCCGACATCACGGGCACCGCGCTCGTGGTCATCATCATCACCTTCCTCACGATCATCTTCGGCGAACTGGTGCCCAAGCGGCTCGGCCAGATGTTCCCGGAAACCGTTGCGCGGCTGCTTGCGCCGCCGATGGAAGTGCTGTCCATGGTCGCCCGGCCTTTCGTCAGGCTTCTGTCCGTCTGCACGGAAGCCACGCTGCGCCTGCTCGGCATCCGCGGCGGCCCGAGCCGGGCCGTCACCGAAGAAGAGATCGCGGCCAGCCTCGAGGAGGGGCTGGACGCCGGGGTGATCGAGCAGCAGGAGCACCAGATGGTGCGCAACGTGTTCCGTCTCGACGAGCGGCAGGCCGGCTCGATGATGGTCCCGCGTGCAGATGTCGTGTGGCTCGATGCCGTGGCACCTTTCGAGCGGGTGATGCTGATCGTGGCCGACAGCGGCCACTCGCGATATCCGGTGTGCCGGGGAGGCCTCGATGACGTGCTGGGCGTGGTGTCGACGCAGGAGCTTCTGCCGGTACTCGCCCAGGGACGCCGCCCGCTGCTTGCCGAGCATGTGCAGCCGCCAGTCTTCGTGCCGGAGACGCTCTCCGGCATGGAGCTGCTGGAGCACTTTCGCGAATCGGGCGCGGAGCTGGTGTTCGTGGTGGACGAGTACGGCGAGGTGCAGGGCATCATCACCGTCCGCGACGTTCTCGAGGCCATCATCGGCGAGTTCACTGTGCCCACGGGCGAGGATGCGTGGGCCGTGCAGCGCGACGACGGCACCTGGCTGCTCGACGGCCTCATCCCCGCGCCCGAGCTGAAGGACCGGCTCGAACTGAAGGAGCTTCCCGAAGAGGACCGTGGTCGCTACAACACGCTGGCGGGGATGATCATGCTGCTGCTGGGACGCCTGCCGCGCACGGCCGACCGGGTGGAGTGGGAAGGCTGGACCTTCGAGGTGGTCGACCTGGACGGCAAGCGCGTTGACAAGGTTCTGGTACAGCGCGTACCGGAAGAGATGGCGGAGGTGGCGCGATGACCGACGGGCTTTTCTTTTTCTATCCCGCAACGACGCCATTCCCCGGCGTTGTGCAAGCCCGCGGGCGCCGAGTGATGGCTTGTTGAGACTCGCAGGGGTGATGAGCGCCTCCGTGCTCGACGGATCACTGTCCACACCCGAGATGATCGCGGTGTTCGGCGCCGATTCGCTCGTTCAGGCAATGATGGACTTCGAGGCGGCGCTTGCGCATGCGCAGGCGGCCGAGGGATTGATCAGGCGTGAGGCCGCCCTGGCGATTGCCGGCGTCTGCAAGGCGGAGCTGTATGACACGGGTGCCCTGGTGTCGGCCAGCGGCCAGTCTGGAGGCCTGGCCTTGCCCTTGGTGAGGAAGCTCGCCGAGACGGTCGGGCTTTTCGATGCAGAGGCCGCGGCGCAGGTTCATTGGGGCGGCGCGGCACAGGACGTCACCGACAGCGGGATGGTCCTGGCGACACGTCGCGCGCTCGCGCTGCTGGATCGCGACCTGAGCGCCCTGATCGCCGCGCTGTTCGCGCTTGCCGACGCTCACGGCCACGCGCCCGTGCTCGCGCGCACGTTCGTGCAGCCCGTGGCCGTGGTGAGCTTCGGCTTCAAGCTGGCGGCCTGGCTGCAGCCGCTGGTACGCGCGCAGGGCTGTCTTCATGAGGCAGGCGAGCGGGCGCTGCAGCTGCAGCTGGGAGGCGCCGACGGCACGCTGTCGGCCTTGGGCGACAAGGGGCAGGCGGTTGCACGGCGCGTGGCTGATGCCCTCCAGTTGCCCGAGCCGCATGGGGCGTGGCATACGCAGCGCGACGACTGGGTGCGGCTCGGAGCCGAGGTGGGGGTACTGTGCGGCTCTCTCGGCAAGATGGCGCGCGACTGGGCGCTGATGTGCCAGACAGAGATCGGCGAACTGGTGGAGCCCGCGCCCGCTGCCTGGCGCGGCACGTCGAGCGGATGGCCGCCCGTGCGGGAGTCCCTCGCGGCAATGGTCGCGCTCGCCGCCGCACAGCGCGCACCTCTTCGGGTGGCGGGGTTGCTGCAGGCGATGGTGCAGGAGCACGAGGGCGGTCTCGGCAACTGGCAGGCGGAGCTGGCGGAGTGGTCAGGCTTGTTCCTGTCAGCTCACGGCAGCCTGAAGGCATTGGCCGAAGCCGCGGCGGGACTGCAGGTGGACACCCGCCGGATGCGAGAGAACATCGAGGGTATGCATGGGCTCGTCGCGGCCGATGGCGTAGCGGCCCGCATCGCGCGCGTGATCGGCAAGACTGCGGCGCAGGCGCTGATCGAGCCGCTCTGGCGACGCGCCGGGGCCGAGCGTCGGCATCTTCGAGGGTTGCTCATGCAGGCGTTGGCCGACAACGACTCTCTGCGAAGTTCGGTGCCCCCGGAGGAGGTCGACGGGCTGTTCGATCCGGATGCGTCAGCGCATGTCGCGTTGATGCGTGCACAGGAGGTGCTGGCGCGGCTGCGGCCGCGTGCGCATGCGTTGGCGGCCCGACGTCCATGGGCGCATGTGTTGCCGGTGAACGGGTGAGTTCGCCGGCATCCTTCAGAGCGTTCCCAGCCCGGCCCCCAGCCGTTGCGAAAGACCTTCGGCGCATCGCTTCACCGCCCGTGCAAGCGGTGACTCCCAGCTTGCATCAAAAGTTTGTGTCGGGCCGATCGCAGTGATGCTGAGTACGATGGCCCCGGTGCCGTCGAACACGGGGGCCGCCAACGCGCTCACGCCGGGCAGCGAAAGGTCGACTGCACGGCTCATGCCGTGGCGTCTCACCTCCTCGGTCCGCGCGTCGAAGTCCTTCCGGTCGAAGCCGTCGGCCCGGTCGTCGGCCGCCAGCGCCGCCAACACGTCCGTTGCCGGCCGGTAAGCAGCGAACAGCCATCCTGAGGCCGTGCCCTTCACGCTCATCACCGTGCCGTGCCGCATGGTCACATGGACCGGGGAGGGCGCTTCGGCGACGCGGACGATGGTCGGCCCCCGGTTGCCCCAGACCGCGATGGCAACGGTGTGTCCGATCGCAACCGCCAACTCCTCGATCAGCGGCGTCGCGAGCCGTATGGGGTCGAACTGCTGCAGGCTGATGAGCCCGAGCTGCATGGCGAGCGGGCCGAGCCCATAGCGCGCGCTGCCCGGCTCCTGCTCGACAAGCCCGATCTTTCCGAAGCTGACGAGATAAGGATGGGCCTTCGCGGGAGGCATTCCGGCCGCGCGGGCAAGCTCCTTCAGCGGCATCGGACGGCCGTGGTGCGCGAGCGCGCGCAACAGCTGGCCACCGACTTCGATGCTTTGGATGCCGCGGGAACCGCGCTCCGGCGGGGCTTCGAGGGGGATGGGATCCACGAGGACAGGGTTGTATTTGGCGAAACGTATTAGACATTAGCGAATGGGCCGGGCAAGATCAAGGCTGTGTGTTCCGGGCCGTCGTCGTTATCATGGATCGTGACCGGTGGCACGGTCGCACAACGAGGAAGGCTTCAGTCATGGACGAACCCCTGGTGCGCATCGACCAGCATGGCGCTGTGCGCACGCTCACGCTGAACCGGCCACAGGCTCTGAACAGCTTCACGACGACGATGCACGAGGAACTGCGCGCTGCGCTCGAGCAGGCCGCCGCCGATGAAAGCGTCCGTTGCCTCGTGATCACCGGCGCCGGTCGCGCCTTCTGCGCCGGCCAGGACCTCGCCGATCCCGCCGTCGCACCCGACCCCGAGCCCCATGCGCCGCCCAAGGATATCGGCGCGCTGATCGAGTCCTGTTACCGCCCGCTCGCCTTGCGCGTTCGCTCGATGAGGGTGCCCGTGATCGCCGCTGTCAACGGAGTGGCTGCGGGTGCGGGGGCCAACCTTGCCCTTGGCTGCGACATCGTCGTGGCGGCGCGGTCGGCCAGCTTCATCCAGGCCTTCTCGAAGATCGGCCTTGTCCCCGATTGCGGAGGCACATGGCTGCTTCCGCGTCTGGTCGGTCGGGCGCGGGCGCTTGGGCTGGCGATGATGGGCGAGAAGCTGTCGGCCGAGGAGGCGCAGAGGATCGGGTTGATCTGGCTGTGCGTCGATGATGCAGCCCTGTTCGACACCGTCAGCACAATGGCTGCCAAACTGGCTTCGATGCCGACCCGCGCGCTCGCGCAGACCCGGATGGCGATGGATGCGGCGGTGGGGTTGGACTACGACGAGGCTTTGCAGCGCGAGGGTCAGCTGCAGAGCAAGCTGGGCCGGTCGCACGATTACCTTGAAGGCGTGGCTGCGTTCCTGCAGAAGCGCGCGCCCAGCTTCAGAGATCGCTGATGCCCCGGCCCGACAGGACCGGGAACCAAGGTCGCCACGCATTGAACACAGGGGAGGGCGCTTATGCCTGCAACGCATGAAGACGACGGCGAGCGGCAGCGCATTGCCGAGGCGGTGCGCGACCGCATGCTGGCCGATGACCGCGCTTCTCGTGCGCTGGGTATAGAGATCACCGCCATCGGGCCCGGCCGGGCGACAGCGATGATGACGGTGCGAGCCGACATGCTCAACGGCTTTGCCCTCTGCCATGGCGGTCTGATTACGACGCTTGCCGATTCGGCCTTCGCCTTCGCCTGCAACAGCCACAACGAACTTACCGTGGCTTCGGGAATCTCCATCGACATCATGGTCCCCGGCCGGGAAGGCGACGTGCTCACCGCCAACGCTGAAGAGGTGAGCCGGGCCGGGCGCACGGGGGTCTACGACGTCGAAGTGCGTAACCAGCGCGGCGAACGGGTGGCGGTGTTCCGGGGGCGGTCGTATACCGTAAAGGGAAAGCGCGTGGTGGAGTAGGGGTACGGTGAAGCGGCCCGCGTCGAATCAGCTCTGTTGTTGCGCCGTTGGATGGACACGATCGACACCCTCGTGATCGGTGCCGGCGTGGTGGGCCTCGCCTGCGCACGTTCGCTTGCACGGGCAGGCCACGAGGTCGTGGTGCTGGAGGCAGAGAACGATGTTGGTACCGTGACCAGTTCACGCAACAGCGAGGTCATCCACGCAGGCCTTTATTACCCGACCGGTTCGTTGAAGGCGCGACTTTGCGTGGCCGGAAAGCGCATGCTCTACGACTATTGCGCGCAGCGCGCCATTGCGCATCGCCGTTGCGGAAAGCTGATCGTGGCGACCCACGACGGGCAGGTCGAGGCATTGCGCGCGCTGCAGACTCAGGCGGCCGCCAACGGAGTTGACGACGTCCAATGGCTGTCTGCTCATGAAGCGAAGTCGCTCGAACCCCAGCTTGCCTGTGTGGCCGCACTGCTGTCACCGTCGACGGGCATCATCGACAGCCATGGCCTCATGCTCGCGCTTCAAGGCGAGGCCGAGTCTCACGGTGCCATGGTGGCATTCGAAAGCAAGGTGGTCGGTGCACGCGTGACGCCGGCAGGCATCGAGGTCGATGTTGACGTCGCCGAGTCCCGCAGTACTGTGCTTGCGCGCAATGTCGTCAACAGCGCGGGGCTGCAGGCGCCGCATCTCGCTGTGCGCATCGTCGGGCTCGATCCGCGCCATGTGCCGCGCGGCTGCTTCAGCAAGGGCAGCTACTTCTCGCTGGCCGGCCGGGCGCCGTTCGAGCGCCTGGTGTATCCCATGCACGAGGGCGCGTGGCTCGGCGTGCATCTCACGCTGGACCTTGCCGGCCAGGCACGTTTCGGGCCGGATGCGCAATGGCTCGCCGATGACACCGATCCCGATGCCATCGACTATCACGTCGATCCGCGCCGGGCCGATGTGTTCTATGAGGCGATACGCCGTTATTGGCCCGCGCTTCCCGACGCAGCGCTGCAGCCCGCTTACGCGGGCGTGCGGCCCAAGATCCACGGCCCGGGGGAGCCTGCGCCCGACTTCCTGATTCAAGGCCCCGACACTCACGGCGTGCCCGGCCTGATCAATCTGTTCGGGATCGAGTCACCGGGGCTCACCGCGTCGTTGGCGATCGGCGACCACACGGCCGCGTTACTCGCCGGAGCGCTGCTCAACTCACTTTGACCTCGATGCGCCTGGCCTTGGCTTCATCCGCCTTGGGCAGTTCGATGCGTAGAACGCCGTCGCGATAGCTGGCTTTCGTGCGATCGGACTTCACAGGCGCCGGCAAAGGCACTGTGCGGTGAAAGCTTCCGTACGCGCACTGGACCATCCGGTAACTGCCGCTGCCGCTCTCGCGTTCGAAGCGCTTGCGTCCCTGCACCACGAGCAGGTCATCGTGAAGCTCGATCTCGAAGTCCTCGCGCTTCATTCCCGGCGCTTCCACGCGCACCACCACCTTGTCCTCGTCGTCGTAGACGTCGGCGGCCAACAGGCCCCAGTTGCCGAACGCCGGCGTCTCGGCATCGCCGGCGTCGTCCTTGTCCGCGCTGCGCCTGAATCTCGTGAGTGCGCTGCTCGCCCGATCGCTCATTTCACGCCAGCCGCCGGCCAGCGATTCCCAGGCATTTTCCAGTCCGTGCCTCCAGGTGCTCAACATGGTCATGGTTTCCTCCTTGGCGGGATTGCGATTCCGTTCCATCTCAAGGTATTGGCTCGAACCATATGCTTCAAGGGCCGGGAGCGGCGACACTTGACGTGACGCAAGCTCGCCTTCACATCAACGCCACGATGATCAAGAATCCGAACCGCGAGCGTACCTGGAACGTCGGCTACTGGCTGATTGCGATCTTCGCGCTCATGGCCCTGCAATCATGGTGGCAGGCTTCGCGTGAACTGGAGCCCGTTCCTTACAGCGAGTTCGAGCGCCAGCTTGCGCAGGGCAAGGTCTCGGAGGTGGTGATCGCCGACCGCGTGCTCACCGGCAAGCTCAAGTCACCGGACGGCAGCAAGCGGGCGATCGTGGCCACCCGTGTCGAGCCCGATCTGGCCGAGCGGCTGGAGCGCTATAACGTGCCGTATCGCCGCGTGGTGGAAAGCGACTGGCTGCAGAACCTGCTGTCATGGATCGTGCCGGCGGCGGTCTTCTTCGGCCTGTGGTACTTCATGTTCCGTCGCTTCGCCGAAAAGCAGGGGCTGGGCGGAGCGGGCTTCATGTCGATCGGCAAAAGCCGCGCCAAGGTCTATGTGGAGAACGATACCGGCGTGACCTTCGCCGCCGTCGCCGGCGTCGACGAGGCCAAGGACGAGCTGCGCGAGATCGTCGACTTCCTCAAGGACCCCAAGGAGCACGGACGACTTGGTGCGCGTGTGCCGAAGGGTGTGCTGCTGGTCGGCCCGCCGGGCACCGGCAAGACCTTGCTGGCGCGTGCCGTCGCGGGCGAGGCGGGAGTGCCGTTCTTCTCGATCAGCGGTTCCGAGTTCGTCGAGATGTTCGTAGGCGTGGGTGCGGCCCGGGTGCGCGACCTGTTCGTGCAGGCCCGCCAGCGCGCGCCCGCGATCATCTTCATCGACGAGATCGACGCGCTCGGCCGCGCCCGGGGCGCCTACAGCGTGGGCGGCCAGGACGAGAAGGAACAGACGCT
>DASTGE010000528.1:0-2005 GCA_035719405.1 Burkholderiaceae bacterium | reverse complement strand
AAAACCCTCGTTGGCAGCAGCCTCCTGCACTGTCTGCAGGATGCAGCCGGCTTCTGCTGTCAGCGTCAGGTTCGCCCGATCGATGCTGCGGATGCGGTTCATGCGCGCAAGGCTCAACACCACTTGCGTACCGCTGTCGTCCGGCACGCTGCCGCCGACGAGTCCGGTATTACCGCCTTGCGGCACGATGCCTGCGCCGTGAGAAGCACAAGCTCTGACGACAGCAGCGACCTCCTCCGTGGAGGCGGGTCTGACCACCGCAAACGCACGTCCCCGAAAGCGTTTGCGCCAGTCCATTTCCCAGGCCGAGAGATCGCCGTCTCTCAACACATTTGGCTCGCCGACCGCGCGACGCAACGCCTCAAGCAAGGCTTCGCTTTCGCTGTTCATGAACGTTTCCCTTGAAGGCGCCACCGGATGTGCAGCGCACACGCGATGAAGAGCAGCAGGCACAGCACCAGCTCGAGCGCAGCCAGCATCGCTGCAGGCCCGCGGTCGCTGGTGGCACGCAGTGCTCCCTCTGCGACGTAGAGCCATACCAGGAGGCTGGTCCAGCGGTAGGTGTAGAGCCGATACTTGGCCAGCCCGGCCACGGGCAACGTCAACGGCAGCACCTTCAGGGCAAGCGTTCGATTGCCCGTGGGGGCCAGCCATAGTTCCCATGCCAGGCCGAGCAGGATCAAGGCGAGCAGGCTGCCGAGCGCCAGGCTGCGTGTACGGCGCAGGACGGACGTCGCAGGCGTGGAGGACGTGGCGGAGGCAGTTGCGGCAAGCATGTTTGGCATGATAGCCAGCATGAATGTTCCCTCTGTTTGGAAGGTCGTCGGATTCAGAGAAGCGGCCGCGTCGCTGTTCCAGACCCTGCGCACGTGGCCCTGGGCCGACACGTTCCGTACGCTGCGAGTGCGCTTTCGTGAAGACAGGCTCGGCGTCACCGCGGGCAGCCTGACGTTCACGACGCTGATCGCGCTGGTGCCGCTGTTCACGGTCACGCTCGCCGTGTTCTCGGCGTTCCCGATGTTCCGTGACTTCCACGACGCACTGCAGAAGTACTTCCTCCAGTCACTCGTGCCCAACACCATCGCCAAGCCGGTGCTGCAGGCTCTGACGCAGTTTGCGGCGAAGGCCAGCCGGGTCGGGAGCGTCGGACTGGTGTTCCTGTTGTTCACCGCGCTGGCGCTCATGCTCACGATCGACCGCACGCTCAACGAGATCTGGCGCGTGCGCACGTCGCGGCCGATTGCCCAGCGCGTGCTGGTGTACTGGGCGGCGATCACGCTCGGGCCGCTCGTGCTCGGCGTCAGCCTCTCGGTCACGTCCTACGCAATCTCGGCCTCCAGCGGCATCGTGGGCGACATGCCGGGCGGAATTGCATTCGTGCTAGCGCTGCTGCAGTTCATCCTGCTGGCCGCAACCATCGCGGGCTTGTTCCACTATGTGCCCAATACCAACGTGCGCTGGCGCCACGCGATGGGCGGCGGCATCTTCGTCTCTGCCGGGTTCGAGATCGCCAAGCGCGTGCTTGCATGGTATGTGCAGTCGGTACCGGTGTATTCGACGATCTATGGTGCTTTTGCCACCGTCCCGATATTCCTCGTGTGGATCTATCTCGGCTGGGTGATCGTTCTTGCGGGGGCAGTGTTCGCCGCGCATGCGCCGAGTATCGGGATGCGCGTGGTGCGCCGCGAGCTGACTGCCGGGTATCGCTTCGCACTCGCGCTGGATGTGCTGCGTGAGCTCGCGCACGCGCGCCGTCTGCAAGGGCATGGACTCACGCTGCCACAACTGTCCGAACAGTTGCGCACGGAGCCTTTGGAGATCGAGCCCGTGCTCGACGCGCTGGTCGCCATGGACTGGGCGGGCAGGCTGGACGAGTCCGGAAGCCAGCGGCATGTATTGCTATGTGAGCCGGCGACCACACCCGCGCGCCCGCTTTTCGCGCGCTTCATGCTCGATCCTTCGGTGGCAGTGCCGCCTCTGTGGAAGCGCATCGAAGGTCTGACGC
>DASTGE010000527.1:0-5064 GCA_035719405.1 Burkholderiaceae bacterium | reverse complement strand
GGTTCTGTGTCTCCAGCGCGCTCATGACTTTCCTCAAGACGAGTTCAAAGGATATGGGGACTGATTATCCCGCCACAAGCGACAGGGCACCGGCCTCTCGGCGCGGTGCCCTCGTCATGCCGTGGCAAGCGGCTACACCTTACGCTTCTTACGCTTTCATAAGCTCGTCGAATGGCAGCTGTTTGTCCACCACTTTGGCCTGGCCGAGCACGAAGTCTGTCACGTTATTCTCGATCACCACCGCCTCGACCTCGCCTATGCGCTGCCGGTCGCTCAGGTACCAGCGGACCACCTCGGCAGGCCTCTCGTAGCTTTGCGACAACTCCTCGATATGCGCCTGCAGTTGCTCGGGCTTGGTCTGCAGGCTGTTTCGCCGCACCAGCTCGGCTACGGCCAGGCCGAGTCGCACACGCCGCTCGGCTTGCGGCTCGAACACCTCCGCCGGAATCGGAGTCTTGTCAGCATCCTTGACGCCGCGCTGCTTGAGCTCCGCGCGCGCCGCTTCGGTCATGCGTTCAACTTCGTTTGCGATCAGGGCTTTGGGCACCTCAAGCTCGGCGCTCTTGAGCAGTGCTTCCATCACCGCAGCCTTATTGCGCGCCTGCACGCGGAATCTGACCTCGCGCTCCAGGTTGCGCCTCACGTCGGCGCGCAAGGCCTCGACAGTGCCCCCGGCGATGCCCAGGGACTTCGCGAACTCCTCGTCGACCTCGGGTAGGCTGGCTGCCTCGATCTTTTTCATCGTGACAAGGAAGTCGGCCTCCTTGCCGGCCACATCCTTGCCGTGGTAGTCCTCGGGGAACTGCAGCGGGAAGGTCTTGGATTCGCCGGTCTTCATGCCGCGCACGGCCTTGTCGAACTGCTCCAGCATCTGACCTTCGCCGATGACGAACTGGAACCCCTCCGCCTTACCGCCCGCAAAGGGCTCGCCATCGATCTTCCCTTCGAAGTCGATCGTGACGCGGTCGCCCTCGGCCGCCTCTTCTTCTGCGCCGCGCTGCCCGAAGGTGCGCCGCTGCTTGCGCAGGATGTCGATCGTCTTGTCGATCGCCTCCTCGGTCACTTCGGCCGACACACGCTCGACTTCGATCTGCGACAGGTCGCCTATCTTCACATCCGGATAGACCTCGAAGGTGGCGTCGAAGGCGACCGTACCCTCCGGCGAATCTTCCTTGGGGGTGATGCGCGGCTGGCCGGCGACCCGGAGCTGGGCCTGACTCGCTGCATCCGCGAAGGCCTGCCCGACCTTATCGTTCATCACCTCGTAATGAACGGAGTAGCCGTAGCGTTGCGCGACCACGCTGAGGGGGACCTTTCCAGGACGAAACCCGTCGGCCTTGACCGTTCGAGACAGCTTCTTCAGCCGCGACTCGACCTCGTTGTTGATTTCGTTGGCCGGCAGCGTGAGCGTGATGCGGCGCTCGAGCTTATCGAGGGTTTCGACAGTGACCGTCATGGTGAGAACTCGTTGATGTGCTTGAAGACTGGTGCGCGGGGCCGGACTCGAACCGGCACACCATTGCTGGCGTCAGGACCTAAACCTGGTGCGTCTACCAATTTCGCCACCCGCGCATAGGAGACAAGTCAAAAAGGCCGCTGTGGCGGCCTTTCAGGTTGGAGGCGATCCGGTAAACGGCGCATTTTAGCTGCACCTCGGGCGCCCACGCCCACTCGCCCTTGGGTTCTTCGCGCACAATCGCGGCGCCGTGAACGTTGAGCACTACGAAAACTTCCCCGTCGCGTCTTTGCTGTGCCCTCCCCGCCTGCGTCCGGCGGTCACGGCGATCTACTGGTTTGCCCGGACCGCAGATGACATTGCTGACGAGGGAAGCGCCACCCCTGAGGAGCGGCGGGCGCGGCTGAAGGAGTTCCGCGTGGCGCTCGAAGCTGCGGCGCACGGAAAGGTCGACGCCGGCGGCCGGTGGAAGCATGTCTTCGAGCCACTTTCAAACGCGATCCTCGGCGAGCGACTCCCTCTGCGGCTGCTGAACGACCTGCTCGACGCCTTCGAACGGGATGTGGGAAATCCGCTTTATCCCGACCGCGAGGCGCTGCTCGGGTATTGCCGGTGCTCGGCAAACCCGATCGGCCGCCTCCTGCTGCACTTGTACGACATCGACGACGAGTCGTTGCAGTGCCAGTCCGATCAGATCTGCAGCGCACTGCAACTCATCAACTTCTGGCAGGACCTGAGCGTGGACCTATGTCGAGGTCGTTGCTACGTGCCGCTGGAGGATGCCCGTACGCTGGGACTGCACTGCGCGTCGTTGCAAGACGGCCCGGTGGCCAGGCGTCTCGTTGCCGACCTGTGCGCCTGGGCGCGCTCGCTCATGCTGCACGGAGCCCCGCTCGTCCACTCTCTCCCGGGCCGCGTGGGTTGGGAGCTTCGGCTCGTTGTGCAAGGCGGCCTGAGGGTTCTTGAGAAAATCGCGCGCATGGATTACGCGACTCTCGTCAGAAGGCCCACGCTGCGCGTCTGGGACGTCCCCGTGTTGCTGGCCCGCGCCTCAACCATGCGCCCCCATGACGGCGAGTAGAGCGCGAGATTCGCGCGTGAGCCCTGAGCAATACGTGCAGGACAAGGCCGCGGCGAGCGGATCCTCGTTCTATTACGCCTTCCTGTTCCTGCCAGCACCCCGGCGCGCGGCGATAACCGCCTTCTATGCCTTCTGCCGGGAGGTCGATGACGTTGTCGATGAGGTGCGCGATCCTGGCGTTGCGGCCACGAAGCTGGCCTGGTGGCGCAAGGAAGTCGCCGAATCGTTCGCCGGGCGCCCGTCGCACCCGGCAACGAAAGCGTTGATGCCGCACGTCGCGGAGTACGCCATCCAGGCGCCCCATCTGTTGCAGGTGATCGAGGGCTGCGAGATGGACCTTTCGCAGACGCGTTACCTCGACTTCGCGTCGCTGTCCCGGTACTGCCATCTTGTGGCGGGCATCGTCGGGGAGGTGGCGTCAAACATCTTCGGCCGCACGCAGTCCGCGACCCTGGCCTATGCCCATAAGCTCGGTTTGGCGATGCAGCTCACCAACATCATCCGCGACGTGGGCGACGATGCTCGTCGCGGCCGCATCTACCTTCCCGTGAACGAACTTCAGCAGTTCGGCGTGAAGGCCGGTGAGATCCTCAAACGCGACGCGCCGTGGGGATACAGCGACCGGTTCCTCTCCCTGATGCGCTTTCAGGCTGAGCGCGCTCACCGCATCTACGAAGAAGCGTTGGCCCTGCTGCCGCGGGAGGACCGCCGCGCGCAGCGCCCCGGGCTGATGATGGCGAACATCTACCGGACCTTGCTGCGCGAGATCGAGGCCGAGGACTTCAAGGTGCTGCACCAGCGGATCGCCCTCACGCCGCTGCGCAAGGCCTGGATCGCGATGCGCACCAATTGGCAGGCCCGATGAGCGCCGCCTCGCGCCGGGTGGCTGTCATCGGAGGCGGCTGGGCCGGCATCTCGGCGGCGGTGCGGGCAGTGCAGTCCGGGCACGAAGTCGTGCTCTACGAGATGGCCGCCGAGCTGGGCGGTCGGGCCCGGACGGTCCCGCATGACGACGATCTGGATCTCGACAATGGCCAGCACATCCTGATCGGTGCTTATCGCGAGACGCTGGAGCTGATGCGCACTGTGGGTGCGTCCGCTGAAGCCTTGCTGCTGCGCCAACCGCTTGCATTGATTCGCCCCGACGGTCGGGGCCTGCGGCTGCCTTTGGGCCGACCGTTGCCAGCCTTCGCCCGGGGAATCTGGCAATACCGAGGCTGGAACTGGAACGAGCGGATGGCCGTTCTGGCGACGGCGGGTCGCTGGCTGCTCAACCGATTTCGCTGCCCGCCGTCGCGAACCGTGGCGGAGCTGGTGACGGCCCTGCCGACGAAGGTGCGCGACGAGCTGATCGAGCCCTTGTGCGTGGCCGCGTTGAACACGTCGGCAGACGAGGCAAGCGGGCAGGTCTTCCTTCGCGTGATGCGCGATGCGCTGTTCGGTACGCCAGGAGGAGCCGACCTGCTGCTGCCGCGCGCCCCATTGTCCGCCTTGCTGCCGCGCCCCGCATCCGGCTGGCTACGTTCTCGAGGAGCGGAACTGCGTTGCGGCTTTCGAGTGAGCGCTTTGCAGGCACAAGGACCAGGCTGGAGCGTGGACGGCGAGGCCTTCGATGCGGTCGTCCTTGCATGCAGCGCCACCGAGGCTGCCCGTCTGTCCGAGGAGGTTTCGCCGGCGTGGTCGAAGCTCGCAGCCGGGCTCGAGTACGAGCCGATCGTTACGGTTTACCTATGGGGCGAGGGAGCGAGGCTGGAGCATCCGATGCTCGCCTTGCCCAGCGACCATCAACGCCCGGCCCAGTTCGCGTTCGACCACGGCTCGCTTCGAGACGAGCCCGGCCTGTTGGCCCTGGTCGCCAGCGGAGCGCGGCGCTGGACCGCCGAGGGGCTCGACCAGTGCGGACGGGCCTGCCTGAACCAATTGCGCGAGACGTTCCAAGGGCGGGGCTGGGCAGCGCAGACCCGCATTGTTCGGACGCTGGCCGACAAGCGGGCGACCTTCCGCTGCACGCCGGACCTGCGTCGACCGCCTCAGCAGATTGCCGCACGACTTTACGCGGCAGGCGACTTCGTCGATGGCCCCTATCCAGCAACGCTGGAAGGCGCGGTCAGATCAGGCAGGGCGGCCGCAGCTTGCCTTATGGTCCGGCACGACGCTCCGGTCACGGGGTCACAGCGAAAGGCGCTGCGAGCGGCTCTCCGATAAAGACGCCCTGCTGAGGCCACGCCACGCTTTTCCAGTAGGCCTCGACCGCAGTACTTCCCTGAAGGTAGTGCAGCAGCAGCAGTTGCGGATGAGGGAACTTCTGCGGATGGTTGCAAGGTTCGGAAACAGTGCCATAACTGGCCGTCGCACCGGACTCGATCCACTCGACTGCCGTGGTCTGGCCCCCACTGCTGTCCAGCAGGCCGCCATAGGACGTGAGGTGGTCCGCAAGTGCCCCATTCACCCACTGCAGCGTCTCCAGATGCTCGACCTTCGCCACGCCGGTCTGCAGGAGCAGAACGCGGCGCCCGTCCCGCATCGC
>DASTGE010000526.1:0-4788 GCA_035719405.1 Burkholderiaceae bacterium | reverse complement strand
TGTTCTAGCACATTCAGCTCGACCAGCGCCTCGAGGCGTTTCTCGGCCGGCAACGATCGCAGCCATTCGGCGTGCCGGTTGCGCACGTCCTGCACATGGCGGATCCAGTTGTCGGCGAGTCCGACGCGCAGGTCCTCCAGCGCCGCCTTCACGCCTCCGCAGCCGGAATGGCCGACCACGATGACATGCTGCACGCGCAGCATGTCGACTGCGAACTGGATCACCGAGAGGCAATTGACGTCCGAGTGAACAACGACGTTGGCGACGTTTCTGTGCACGAACAGCTCGCCGGGCAGGAGCCCGACCAGTTCGTTTGCAGGCACCCGGCTGTCGGCGCAGCCGATCCATAGGTACTGCGGGGCCTGCTGGGTGAGCAGGCGCGAGAAAAACCCCGGCTCGCGGCCCTCGGTCTCCTCCGCCCATCGGCGGTTGTTGTCAAACAGTTCCTGCAGCTGCGTCGTCATGGGGCCGGCAATCCTGGGAAAGGGCAACGGATACAGTGTACGCAGTGGCTTCAGCCCCCTACCTTCGCGCCGCGCCGCGACGATCCGCGCTGCCGCCCGGCGGCGGCCTCGAGGAGGCTCTTGCAGCGTGCCTCGTGCTGCTCGATCTCCGCGAGAGTCACCTCGATGTCCTCCAACTGACGGCGAAGCTGCCGGCGATGCGATTCGAGCACGCCGAGGAAGGCAGTGAGCTGGGAGGCGGTGTCGGCGGGCGACTCGTACATGTCCACCAGCTGCTTGATCTCCTGCAAGCTCAACCCCAGGCGCTTGCCCCGAAGAGTGAGCTTCAGGCGCGTGCGATCGCGATGGCTGTAGACGCGGTTACGGCCGGCCCGCCCGGGACAAAGCAGCCCCATGTCCTCATAGAAGCGAATCGCGCGGGGCGTGATGTCGAACTCCTGGGCCAGCTGGGTGATCGTGAAAGTGGGTGCGTTCGCCGCCGATGTCCTGTTCGAGGTCGGGCGAGGGAGTTTGGGCATGGACGACTGACGTTGACGTAAACGTCACTCTACCTCCGTCGTGCGCGCTCCCCGGCGCGCGAACTCGCACCCTGCCGGACAGACCCGCCGGCCATGGTCGGCTGCGCGCCTGCCCGAATCAGGGCTGCGCCCCGTGAAGAAGCTGGATGTGAGGTGATCGCGCAATGTCGAAATGCACCAACCTGCAATAACGGCGCCTTCTGCAATGCAACTTCACGGCCGCCGAAGAGCAGTTATTTGATGCGAATTGGCGATAAAGACTGATCTTGCATTGGCCGCGGCCACGCAAAAAATAGCACGGAAAATGAAAAAGGAACCCGCGGGACTTATTCCCGCGGGTTCGGTCTCTTGGCTTTACTGCCTCTCTGGGAGGCGCCTTCGAGTGGATGACAGCAGGACGCCAGTTTGCAGCCAAATGCTGTTTTTTTGGATCCCTCCGAAGGGGGTAATTCCGTTCAAATTGCGCAATTGACCGATGTCCGCCGAAATTGCATTCTGAAGCACGATGATAGACAAACGAAGAACTGATTGCAGCAGAAAGATCTTTGCAATTCAGTCTAATTCCCGCCCCAGTCTTTGATCACAGAAGAGATGATCCATCAGACCCGGTCGACTGTCAGTCGAACGCCGGAAGGACGTCGTCCTTGAGCGGACCCCGGGCCTGCTCGAAGTCGGGCATCACCGATCGCACCACGTCCCAGAAGGCCGGACTGTGGTTCATCTCGCGCAGATGCGCGAGCTCGTGCGCCACGACGTAGTCGATGGTCGGCATCGCGAAGTGGACCAGCCGCCAGTGCAGCCGGATCGAGCCGTCGGCGCTGGCGCTGCCCCAGCGGGTCTGCGCCGAGCTCAGGCTGAGCCGGCGTACCCTCACACCGAGCCGATCGGCGAAGTGCCGGCAGCGCTCTTCGAACACCCGCCGCGCCTGGCGCTGCAGCCAGCTCTGCACGGCATCACGGATCTGATCGGGCGCCGCGTGTGGCGGCAGTCCGACGCGCAACGTCCGCAGGCATCTTCCCGCAGGCTCCTGCGTCCCGGTGTCGAGCACCGCCCCTGCCACCTTCGGATCGAGCACGAGTGTCACGGACTCGCCAAGGAACGGAATCGATGCACCCTCAGCCCAGATGATGCGGTTGGAAAGCAGGCGCTGGGCGCGCGTGCGTTGCGCGTGCAGCTTACGCAGGATCCAACCACCTTTGGCCTGCAGCGCAGCCTCGATCTCGGACGCGCCCACCCATCGCGGCGCGCTCACCGACAACCCTTCGGCGCTGACCACGAACCCGATGCTGCGACGGCGCGCGCGCCTCAAGGCATAGGCCACCCGGTGCCCGTCCAGCAGAATCTCACGGTCTGCTTCTGGATGGCGGAACTCCACCGGCGCCAGTGGCGCGGGCTCATCACCGCTTCCATCCGCAACAGCCGCAGTCGGCGCCCGGTTCTCGTCGAACAGCGCGAGCTGTTGCTGAGCGCGCTGCGCAGACCTCAGCGGGCTCGGCATGGCGGCGCAGTCCAGAAGTGCGGTCGGCGGCTCATGAAACGCGTGCTGGCTCCGTGTGCGCCGCTTCAATCGGCGAATAGGCCTCGGGATCGAGGCGCCGCATCTCGGCCTCGATCCAGGCCTCGGCTTCGCGCATCATCTCGTCCGGAAGCCGACCCTCCGAAGGAATCGGCTTGCCGATCGACACCTCGATCAGCCCCGGCTTCTTGATGAATGCCTTTCGAGGCCAGCAACGCGCGGAGGTCACAGCAATCGGCAGCAGCGATGCACTCGTCGTGATGGCCAGATGCGCAGCGCCCGCCTTGTATACGCCCTGGCGCCCGCGTGGCGTGCGCGTGCCCTCCGGGAACATGATCACCCAATTGCCCTGTCGCAGGTACCGTGCGCCCTGCTCTGCCACCTTGTTCCAGGCCGCCATGCGCCTGCTGCGATCGATGTGGATCATGTCGAGCCGGCTCATCGCCCACCCGAAGAACGGCACCCACAGCAGTTCGCGCTTGAACACAAAGCACAGGGGGCGCGGCATGATGATCGTGAAGGCGAGCGTTTCCCAAGCGGATTGGTGCTTGGGGGCGAGGACCACGGGGCCGTCAGGCAGGTTCTCGCGCCCCTGCACCCGGTAGCGGATCCCGCAGATCGCTTCGGCCCCCCATATCGCCAGCCGCATCCAGCCGGCGCACATCCAATACAAGCGCGCCCCTCGCACGAAGGCCGACACCATGACCATCGCCGCCCCGTACGGGACCACCGTGACGATGAGCCATGCCATGTACAGCAGCGAGCGCAGGACCCAGCCGGCGCGTTGGAGGCGGGATGCACTCACGGCGTCAGCGGAGCCGGCACCGAATCCTCGTCGCCGCGTTCGGCGCGCTCGCGATGCAGCAGGTAGTCTGCGAAGGCGGAGAGGTCGGCGTGGACGATCGTGCCCGGCACCTGCGACAACACATGCTCGATCTCCGCCTGCCCCATGGCCGCGGCCTTGCCTGTGCGAACCAGGTGCGGTTCGCAGCCAACCACGACACCGGCCTGCAGGTCGCGCAGCGAATCGCCGACGACCGGCACGCCTTGCAGTTCCATGCTGTAGCGGTCGGCGATCTGAAGGAACAAGCCCGGCAGGGGCTTGCGGCAGTCGCATTGCTCGTCAGGAGCGTGCGGGCAAAAGAAGACCGCGTCGACACGCGCTCCGAACCGCGCGAGCATCTGCATCATCTTCAAGTGCATCCCGTTCAGCGCCGCCATGTCGAACAGGCCACGGCCCAGTCCAGACTGGTTGGTGACGATCACGACATGCCACCCCGCGTGGTTCAGCCGCGCGATGGCATCGAGCGAACCGGGGACAGGCACCCACTCCTCGGGCGACTTGACGTAGTCGTCCCGGTCGTCGTTGATCGTGCCGTCGCGGTCGACAATGACGAGCTTCATGGGGCCTCCTCCTGGGCGCGGCGATTCGCCCGTGCGATGGCCGGGCTGCCGACGACCACGGGCGGGTTTTCCTGAGTGATTGCAGTTGCGCCCCGCAACACCTGTTCCAGTCCTTGAGGAGTCATGAATTAAAAACAAGCCGCAACAACTCGACCCTCTCCCGCGGAGACAGCCAGACCAAAAAGGGTGAGACGTTCTGCTGCTGCAGGTTCATATCTCATTATCAAACCCCCCACCCTCATCCCGCCAGCCGCGATAGATCGGCGACGCGGTTCATTGCGGCATGCAGCTCGGCCAGCAGCGCAAGCCGGTTGTTGCGCAGCCGCGTGTCCTCGGCGTTGACCATCACGTCATCGAAGAAGGTATCGACTGGCGCCTTCAGCGCCGCGAGCGCCTTGAGCGACGAGGTGTAGTCCCCCGCCTCGAAGGCCGCGTCCGCGCGCGGCCTGACGCTGCCCAGCGCGTCGTTGAGGGCCGCCTCCGCGGGCTCATGGAGCAGCGCCGTATCCACCACCACCGCCGAACCTGCCTCCGACTTACGCAGGATGTTGCCCACCCGCTTGTTGGCCGCCGCCAGCGACGCCGCCTCGGGCAGGGCGGCGAACGCGCGCACCGCCGCCAGCCGCCTCGGAATCTCGGCCCATTGTGGCGGACGGGCCTCGACCACCGCTTCCACTTCCTGCGCGCTGTAGCCCGCATCGCGCAGATAGCCCGTGAGACGCTCGCGCAGGAACAGGCCCACCTCGGCCTGCGCCTGCCCATGCCCTGCATGGAAGACCGCGAACGCCTGCGCGATCAGCTCGTGGACGTCCAGGGGCAACTCGCGCTCGATCAACATGCGGATCACGCCGAGGGCATGCCGACGCAGGGCGAAGGGATCCTTGTC
>DASTGE010000525.1:0-3929 GCA_035719405.1 Burkholderiaceae bacterium | reverse complement strand
CCGCAAACCTCGCCTCACACCCGGCGAACGCGCAGATGGCGAGCGGGTCGCAGGGGGTCGCGGCGTCGGCTGCGACGGCACTGCCGCTGATCGAGGCGCCGTCAGTCGGCATGCCGGCCGCGCTGCCCGTGCCTTTCACGGCGCGCTGACTCACGACAGCTGAAGCTGCAACGAAAGAGGCATCTCTCATGTCCGGCGAGACAACCGAGGCCGCGCACACGCGGCCGCTTTACGGCTCTGCGGTCGTGCTGGGCACATTGGCCCTCTCCCTGGCCACCTTCATGAACGTGCTCGACACGTCCATCGCGAACGTGTCGTTGCCCGCCATCGCAGGCGATCTCGGGGTGAGCCCCAACCAGGGCACCTGGGTCATCACGAGCTTCGGCGTCGCCAATGCGATTTCCGTGCCGCTGACAGGTTGGCTCACGACGCGCTTCGGTGCAGTGCGGCTGTTCACCATGAGCGTGCTGCTGTTCGTGCTCACCTCGTGGCTGTGCGGCTTCGCGCCGTCGCTCGAATGGCTGGTCGCCTTTCGCGTCATGCAGGGCCTCGTCGCCGGGCCGATGATTCCGCTGTCGCAGACGCTGCTGATGGCGAGCTATCCGCGCAACCGCTCGGGCATGGCGCTGGCGATGTGGTCGATGACCACACTCGTCGCGCCGGTGGCCGGGCCACTGCTGGGGGGCTGGATCAGCGACAACTTCTCCTGGCCCTGGATCTTCTACATCAACGTCCCGGTCGGCCTGCTCGCCGCTGCGGTCACCTGGAGCATCTACCGCAAGCGGGAAACGCCCACCCGCAAGCTGCCCATCGATACGGTCGGACTGGCGCTGCTCGTCACCTGGGTCGGCTCGCTGCAGATCATGCTTGACAGGGGCAAGGAACTGGACTGGCTCCACTCGGGGGAGATCGCGCTGCTGGCCGTCGTGGCGATCGTGGGCTTCCTGTTCTTCCTTGCCTGGGAGCTGACCGATGACCATCCTGTCGTCGATTTGCGACTGTTCGGCCGGCGCAACTTCACGTTCGGCACCCTGACGCTGGCAATGGGCTACTGCCTTTTCTTCGGCAACGTGGTGCTGTTGCCGCTGTGGCTGCAGCAGTACATGGGCTATACGGCAACAGCCGCCGGCATGGCCCTTGCGCCCGTGGGGCTGCTGGCCATCCTGCTCACGCCGCTGGTCGGCCGCTACGTCAACCAGATGGACCCGCGGTGGCTTGGAACGATCTCGTTCATCGTCTTCGCGCTGGTGCTGTGGATGCGCGCGCAGTTCACGCCGCAGGCCGACCAGTGGACCATCCTCATGCCGACGATCGTGCAGGGCGCGGCCATGGCCTGCTTCATCATCCCGCTGATGAGCATCATCATGTCCGGGCTCGGGCCTGACCGCATCGCGGCCGCTTCCGGCCTGAGCAACTTCGCGCGCATCACTGCCGGCTCGTTCGGCACGTCGATCGCCACGACGTTATGGGACGACCGCGCCACCATGCATCACGCCCATCTGGCCGAGCGCCTGGGCAACGTCGGCGACCCGGCCCTGGCAGATGCGAGCGCGAGGCTCGCCGCTGCCGGCTTCACGCCGGAACAAACCATGGCGCAGATCAACCGCATGATCGACCAGCAGGCCTTCACGCGCGCGGTGGACGACGTGTTCTACGGGTCGGCCTTCCTGTTTCTGCTGCTGACCGGGATTCTCTGGCTGTCGCGGCCTGCGCGCGGCGGTGCGGGCACCGGCGCCGCGGGCGGGGCACACTGAACCAAAAGGTGAAGGCCAACATCCCGTCGAAGAGCAACGGGCACGCCATCTGCCGCAAGCGGGTTCCAATGACTGCAAGCGGAGGTACCCATGGCGAAACCGCAGGAAGAACAGGACAGGCAGCTCGACGGACTGACCGTCGCGATCCTGGTTTCCGACCTTTTCGAGCAGGTTGAGCTGACCGGACCGCAGAAAGCGCTCGAAGCTGCCGGCGCGAAGACGGTCATCATTTCCGACCATGGTCCCAAGGTGCACGGCATGCATCACGACCAGCGTGGCGACGAGTTCACTGTGGATGTGCGGGTGCGGGAGGCCGACCCCGCCGAGTATGACGGGCTGGTTTTGCCGGGCGGCACCTTCAATGCCGATGCGCTGAGGATGGTCGAGTCCGCCCAGCGTTTCGCCCGGGCCTTTCAGGATGCAGGCAAGCCGATCGGCGTGATCTGTCATGGCCCGTGGCTGCTGGTCTCTGCGGGGCTCGTGCAGGGGCGCACGCTCACCAGTTGGCCGTCGTTGCAGGACGATATCCACAATGCGGGAGGAACCTGGGTCGACCGCGAAGTGGTGGTCGATACCAACTGGGTTTCCAGTCGCAAGCCGGGCGACCTTCCGGCGTTCAACCGAGAGCTGGTGGCGGCGCTCGCGCGGGCCCCCGAGCTTGCGGCCAGTCCCATGCCGATCACCGAGTAGTCGCGCCGACAATGGACGAGGTTTATCCACGCCCGTTGCTGCAGCGGGCCAACTGGACATCGCTCAATGGACGATGGCGCTTTGCCTTCGACAACGAGGGCTGCTTTACGCGACCGTCGCACATCCCGGGGTGGACGCACGAGATCGAAGTGCCGTTCCCGCCGGAATCGAAGGCGAGCGGCATCGGCGACCGGGGCTTTCATCGCAAGGTCTGGTACGAGCGCGACATTCACGTCGTGCCGGGCAACGACCGCGTGATCCTGCACTTCGGCGCGGTCGATTACACCGCGCGCGTGTGGGTCAACGACCGGCTGGTGATCACCCATGAAGGCGGGCATACCCCGTTCTGGGCCGACATCACGCACCTACTGCATGACTCGGGCGAGCAGCGGGTGACCGTGCTGGCGGAAGATGATCCCCACGAGCTGACCAAGCCGCGCGGCAAGCAGGACTGGCAACTGGAGCCGCATTCGATCTGGTATCCGCGCACCACCGGCATCTGGCAGGCGGTGTGGATGGAGCGCGTGGCCCGTACCTACATCGAGAAGATCCGATGGACGCCGATGGTCGAGAACTTCTCGATCGGCTTCGCGGCGCGGGTGCTGGGCGACAACATGCTGGATGAGTCGCTGTCGGTGGAGGTGCGCCTGTACCGGGGGCCGCGATTGCTTGCGCACGACCGCTATCAGGTGATCCAGGGTGAGGTCGACCGTACCATCGGACTTTCCGATCCGGGCATCGACGACTACCGCAATGAGCTGCTGTGGAGCCCGGAGCGGCCGACGCTGATCGACGCCGAAGTGCGGCTGTGGCGCGGCGACCAGATGCTCGACGAGTTCAGGAGCTACACGGCGCTGCGCCAGGTCCACATCCTGCGGGACCGCTTCATGCTGAACGGCCGGCCGTACATGCTGCGCATGGTGCTGGATCAGGGTTACTGGCCCGACACGCTGCTGGCCGCGCCGAGCGACGAGGCGCTCAAGCGCGACGTCGAGCTAGCCAAGGCGATGGGCTTCAACGGCGTTCGCAAGCACCAGAAGATCGAGAACCCGCGCTACCTGTACTGGGCCGACCAGCTGGGCCTGCTGGTGTGGGGCGAGATGCCTTCGGCCTATCGCTTCACGCGGACCGCGATCAAGCGTGTGGTGCGCGAATGGACAGAGGCGCTGGAGCGCGATTACAGCCATCCGTGCGTGATCGTGTGGGTGCCGTTCAACGAGTCGTGGGGCGTGCCTGAACTCACTTCGGCACGCGAGCAGCGGCACGCGGTGGAGGCGCTGTACCACCTCACGCGCACGTTGGACGCGACGCGACCGGTGATCGGAAACGACGGCTGGGAATCGAGCGCGACCGACATCATCGGCATCCACGACTACGACGCGAACACCGACCACAGTCGCCAGCGCTACGGCGCGGAAGTGCAGCCCGAGCAGCTGTTCGACCGGCGCCGGCCCGGCGGGCGCATCCTCACGCTGGACGGCTATC
>DASTGE010000524.1:0-2912 GCA_035719405.1 Burkholderiaceae bacterium | reverse complement strand
AGCGTCTTCAGCACCATCAGTAGGACCAGCATGATCACGCCGGCCTCCTTGCCCAACAGCGTGTGCTCCGTGATCAGCGTGGCCGTGATGGCCGCGACGAGCACCGTGAGGACCATCGTGCGGCCGGGCAGCGGGCTCTGCGTCAGTGCCAGGCGAGAGCGCCACAGCAGGACCAGCCCCGCCAGCGCGACGCACCACCACGGCAGGTGGGACAGGTGCGGCAGGATCGTCCAGGCGATGACACCGAGAAGGAACAGCGTGTCCCGCGTTTCGCGCGGCAGGTGACGCCAGCCCGGCCAGGGACTCGTCGAACCGGTCTTCACGGCGCGGCCCCTGCCCCTGTTCCATGCCGCGAGTCACCCCACAGCGCCAGAGCTTCCAGCGCAGCCCGGCGCTGCGCCTCGCCCTCGCGCGGTTTCAGCCCCACGCCGGGCAGACGCAGCCCGTGGGCAATGCCCGCATGATCGGCGGCCAGTACCCATGCAGCAAGCCGGGACAGCCGCATTTCAATGTCACCCGGCTGCGCCAGCTGCAGGTCCAGCCACAGCTCCTGTTGGGCGGACGTCCGCGTGTCGCGGCTGACCAGTTCGCCGGTGCGCGCCACCTTCTTCCACACGATGCGGCGCGGCGGATCGCCGTACTGGTAGGCGCGGATCCCCTCCAGCTCGCCGCCGGAAGAGCTGCGCGATTGCACCGCCTCGCCGCCCACGGCGCGGGCGGGCGGCAGGGGAGCCGGCGGCCTTTCCGGTGTGGGGTAGGCGAGCACCCGTGCGGCAGGGCGCCAGATGGTCCATGCGCGGAACAGGCCGAAAGGGTAGCGGGTCTCTGCAAGCAGCGTCGGCACCGGGTTCCAGCCCCGGTGATTCGGGACGAAACTGAGGCTGGTGTTCGTCTGACCCTGGGCTGGGACGTCGATCCAGACCGGCTGGCCGATGCCGCGTCCCGTGTCATCGTCACGCACCGACAACCCGATGCCGTGGCCGCGCCGCCCGCCACTCTGGATGACGACGTCCAGCGGGGCCGGCTCGCCTGCGAACACACGGGGAGGCGGACGCAGGTGCAGGGTCAGGCCACGAAGCGTGCGGTGCGTGAGATGGATGGACGTGAGCCCGCTGCCGGCCAGCAGGAAGGTCAGCACGTAGCCCAGGTTGAGCTGGTAGTTGATCGAGGCGATCAGCATCAGCAGCATCGTCAGGGCATACACGAGCCCGGCCTTGGTCGGGACGATGTAGATGTTGCCTTGCGTGAGGGTCCAGGAGTCCGTCGTGGGGAGACGGTTCAGCCACCAGCGCCGCAGGGCGTTCACGGCCAACAGTTCCTTTGGGGAACAGTCAGGGTACGGGGATGGCGGCGACCATCGCCCGTACCTGCTCCCGCCGGCCGCGGCCTGCGCCCGTCACGGGCACGAGCCGGTGCGCGATGGCCTGGGGCAGGATGGCCTGGATGTCGTCCGGAGCCACGTAGTCGCGGCGGTCGAGCAATGCCTTTGCCTTGGCCGCCCGCAGCAAGGCAATGCCCGCCCGCGGGCTCAGGCCCTCGACGAACCACTGGCCGGAACGTGTCGCGGCGATCAGCGCCTGGAGATAGTCGAGCACGGATTCGGACGCATGAACCCGCATGGCGGCCTGCTGTGCGAGCACCAGATCAGCGGGGGTCATCACCGCTTTCAAGCGGTCGACCGCCAGCCGCCGATCCTCACCGGCCAGCAGCTGCCGCTCTGACTGCCGGTCGGGGTAGCCCAGCGTGATGCACATCAGGAAACGGTCGAGCTGCGACTCCGGCAAAGGATAGGTGCCCAGCTGGTCGCTCGGGTTCTGCGTCGCGATCACGAAGAACGGCAGCGGAAGCGCGTGCGTCTCGTTCTCCACCGTGACCTGCTGTTCTTCCATCGCCTCCAAAAGCGCACTCTGCGTCTTGGGGCCCGCGCGGTTGATTTCGTCGGCCAGCAGGACCTGCGTGAACACCGGCCCGGGATGGAAGACGAAGGTTTCCGTGGACCGCTCGTACACGCTCACACCGAGCAGATCGGACGGCATCAAATCGGCGGTGAACTGTACGCGGGAGAACTTCAGTCCAAGGGACATTGCCAGCGCGTGCGCGAGCGTTGTCTTTCCGACGCCGGGAACATCCTCGATCAGCAGGTGTCCGCCTGCGACCAGGCAGGCCACGCAGTCCTCGATCTGCGCTCGTTTGCCGACGATGATCGTGCTAATCTGATCCACCAGACGGGTGAGCTGCAGGGCGTGGGCACTGGCGATCGGCGACAGGACACTACTCATGCAGCGACCTTAACCGAAAAGAACCGCGCTTCCGCATGGCCATTGCGTACTACTCCCCGGATGAGTGCCGGGCGCACGAGATGGGGCCTGGACACCCCGAATGCCCGCAGCGGCTGTCGGCAATCAACGATCACCTGCTTGCCACCGGCCTCGACCTTGCCCTGGACCGCCGCGATGCCCCCGACGCGACGCCGGAACAGCTGGAGCGCGCACACGACGCGCGCTACGTGGCCGAGATGATCGACCTTCTCAACCGCTTGCGTGACGAGGGTGATTCGCGTGCGCTCGACCCTGACACCCTGGCGTGCCCGGCCACGCTCGCGGCCGCATTGAAGGCCGCCGGCGCTGCGGTGGCGGCAACCGATACGGTGCTCGCAGGCGAAACAGACGCCGCTTTCTGCGCGGTGCGTCCGCCCGGACACCACGCGACCCGCAGCGAGGCCATGGGCTTCTGCTTCTTCAACAACGTTGCCGTCGGCGCCCGGCACGCGCTCGATGTTCATGGCCTGAAGCGCGTGGCCATCGTGGACTTCGATGTCCATCACGGCAACGGCACCGAGGACATCATCGCGGGCGATGAGCGCATCCTGATGGTGAGCTTCTTCCAGCATCCTCTGTACCCGTACTCTGGGG
>DASTGE010000523.1:0-7067 GCA_035719405.1 Burkholderiaceae bacterium | reverse complement strand
CCCGCGCACGGTCGCCAAGTGGGCCGGCGTGGAGCAATTCCGACCGCGTGCGAGCGGGCCTCGCCGCAGCAAGCTCGATCCATTCAAGGGCCAGATCGTGCGCTGGCTCGATGCCCATCCGTACAGCGCGCAGCAGATCTTCCAACGCCTTGGCGAGGCGGGCTTCGAGGGTGGGTTGACCATCGTCAAGGATTATGTGCACCGCATCCGTCCGCGCCATCAACAGGCCTTTTGTCATGAGTCGGCGTAAACCGGCCACTGGGAGTCGGCATATTCAGGCCACTATGAGTGGCGCCGAAGGGCATCTCGAAGTACCTTGTTGACGGCGTTATTTTGCCGAGTTTTCGGACCCGTTTGAGGGTTCCTTTTGAAGGCTTTTTGCCGTGCCTTTTTTGGAGGCTGGAGCAACCTTTGGATCGCGGTACGACGGTCCGTGGAGTTCGAGGCAATAGGCGTTGTGGCGCAGCCGATCGAGCGTGGCCGAAGCGAGCAGTTGGTTGGTGGCGAAGGCCTGGTCCCACTCGTCGAAGTCGAGGTTGCTGGTGACGATGGTGGCAGTGCGCTCGTAGCGCTCGGCGATGAGGTCGTGCAGGTCTTCGTCGGCGGGAGCGCGCAGGGGCTTGAGGCCGAAGTCATCGATGATCAAGAGTCCGACGCGCGACAGCGTCGCGAGCTTGCGCTCGTAGACGCCAGTGGCGCGTGCGGCGTTCAGGCTGTGCGTGAGCGCTGCGCAGGAGGTGAAGACGACGTCCACGCCTTGGCGCACTGCGCAGTGGCCGAGCGCTTGTGCCAGATGGCTCTTGCCGATGCCACTGGGGCCGACGATGAGCACCGGGGCCTTCTCCTGCAGGTAGCGCCCCGTAGCCAAGTCGTGGATGAGCGCGCGATTGAGTTTAGGCAGCCGCTCGAACTCGAACTGCTCGAGCGTTTTGGCGGTGCGGAACTGCGCGCGGCGCAGCCGGGCGCTGAACTTCTTGTTCTCGCGGCGTGCGACCTCGTCACCGATGAGCATGGCGAGGAACTCGGTGTAGGCAAGCTTGCCGTGGATGGCTTGACGATTGCGGGCTTCGAGGGAATCGAGGATGCCGGACAAGCGCAGTTGCTTGAGTTGCGCGGCGAGTTCTGGGATGGGGTTGAGAGAGGTGTTCAAGGTATTGGGTCTCATTGATCTAATTGATACGGGAATGTGAGTGGGGGGGCAGGCGTTGTCGGTGCTGGGTCTCCTTGTCGGTTGGGTGGAGCGTGGGCTACCGGGAGCCGAGCGTGCTCGGCCCCGGGTGATCAGGCGTATTGCCAGCCGTGCGTGCGAGTCAAGGCTGGCCGCAGGCCACCCGAAGGGCTTGGCCTTGACGCGAGCGCACGGCGACCCACGCTTTAGCCGTTGGGTGTGCTGGCCGGTCTTTTGGGCCAGCACGGCTGACGGCAGAGGGCGACTCGCTCCCTTCCCGCTGGCGGGAAGGGCGGGGGGATGGGTGGTTGCTGGCACAGCGCCGACGTTTCGCAAGGCTGGGCTGCATGACACGCAGACGTCGGGCATTAATGCAGCGTGGCCGAGTCAGCGCTGAAGAGATCAGCAGCGCTGCGCGCAAAGCGAGCCCGGCCGTACGCCAGCGGCGTGTGGGGCTCGTCTGCGACTTGGCGGTCGGCGCCGGTCGACAGGATCGTCTTGACGGTGCGGTAGTGCGGGCTGTCGTGTGCCAGCGCCCGGTCACACGCGGCTTCCAGACGAGACGCTCCGTAACGCTTGCCGAGCGCGAGCACGCCCTGGGCCGCGCGCAGCCGTTCGGCGATGCGGTCGCCCAGCAGCCGGGCGACCAACTCGGCACAGCGAGGTCCGACCGCACGGGCCTGCGTGTCGCACCAGCGGCGGTCGCGCTCGAAGAAGGTTCGCGCTTCGGGCGGCATGTGCTCGATCACGGTCAGGCGCTGGCCCGGGCGTTGCGCACGCGGGTGGGTGCAGAGGTGGCGATAGTCCTCGTACAGCGCCACTACGTTGTCTGTGGCGCGCAGCCACAGCGTCTTGCCCACGAGGGTAAAGGGCGCCGAGTAGAACGCACGGTCATGCTGAACGTGACAGTCACGGTGCAGCACCACCCGGTGCCAGGTGCCCAGATCCGGCGCGACGGCCGGTAGCCGGCGCAGCAGCGGGCGCTCGAGCGCATACAGCGCCAGTGGCTGCTCGCGGGTCGTGCCATGCACGCGCGTGCCGGCTTCCTCCATCACCCAGCGACACGCCTGCGCGTTGAGGTCCTCCAGGTCGCGGAAGCTGCGCGTGGGCAGGAAGTTGCCCTTGACGTACTTGACGCCGGACTCGACGATGCCCTTCTTCTGCGGATCGTGCGGAGGGCACGCGTCGATCTTGAAGCCGTACCCTTCGGCGCATTCGGCGTAGGCGCGCTGAACCAGCGGGTCGTGGCTGCAGGCCTTGACGATGGCGCACTTGGCGTTGTCGATCGTCACGCGCTCAGGCACACCATCGAACCATTCGAAGGCGCGACGATGGCAACCAAGCCAGGTGGCCGAACTCTGATCCCACACGAACTCGACGTACTGGTGGCGGCTGTGGGCGAGCGTCATAACGAAGGCCCAGGTGCGCCGGGGCTTGCCGTCGGGGTGGATCAGAACCGGGCCGGCGCCGAAGTCAACCTGCGCAGCTTCGGCTGGAGCGAAGCTCAGGCGCACCGTCACCTGCGGCGGCTGCTCGCGGCGCAACTGCCGCAGCATGCGCGCGACGGCCGAGTAGCTGCCCCTGAAGCCGTGCTCGCGCTTCAGTGCGGCGTAGATGGCGCTGCCCTGCACGCCCGCCTCGAGCCAGCTCTTGACCACCGCGCGGTGCGGCTCGACGCTGGAGATGGTGGAGCTGGCTCGCCGGCCTTGGCCGAGCGCAATGCTGATGGCCTCGTCGTCGGGCATCTCAGCGTTGGCGTCGAGCCAACCCTGCTCCTCGGCCACGGCGCGCAGTGCGCCGAGCTTGTCGCGGCCCATGAGGCCGCAGCGCGCGATCTCGCGCACGCTGTCACCCGCGCGCATCCGCACGAGCACTTGTCGGTACTGGAACATCTCGATCCTCCTGCGGCCCACGGCAGCCACCTCCTGAGCAAAAAGCTCGCAAGGTAGCGCGTGGGTAAACGAAGCTTCGAGACGCCCTTCAATGCCTTGCTGGCCGGATTACGCCGACTGCGCCGTGGCCGGATTACGCCGACTCTGCGCTGGCCGGTTTATGCCGGCTCTGGGCCCCCAGCGCCGCCCACCAAGTGGCCGGTTTATGCCGACTCTGAAGTGGCCTGATTACGCCGCTCGCTGACACGAGGGTTCCGATATAGCGCCGACAGCCAGCCAGCCCTTTCCGGAGATCCGGCAGCCACACGCTTCGCGGGCTACATGGATGCTGCGCGGCCCCCAGCGGGGCAAAGACCGCGTGAGTCCACTGAAGCCCCCTTTCCCGAAACGGCTCCGGCCAAAATGGCAGAAGCCGTCGGCCGGCCGGCAAATGCTGACGTTGAGGCGCTGAAGGCACAGGTGGCAGGCCTGACGGCAGAACTGAACTCTGCACAGGCCGAGTCCAAATTCGGCCCGCCGGTCAGTGCACCAGTGCCGGCCACAGCACCGAGTCTGAATAGCAGCGCGTCATCGAAGGCCAAGACGAAGCCATTGGACCGGCGCACCAAAGCTGCAACCAAAGAAACACTGGTCGGCTTTCGCCTCAACACCATCTACAACGGCCAAGCATGGGTTGAACGGGAGAACCGCACCTATGTTGTTGAACCGGGATCCGTAATCGGCACCACACGTGTCGAACGGATCGACGCGAAGTCTCGCGTCGTCGAAACCACCCAAGGCGACATCCGCTGACAGGAACTGAGCCATGGACCTGGCGACGATGCTTGTGAACCTCGCGAACAGCATGACGGCCCCTCTATGGCGTCTGCTGTGGGTAGTGGGAGCGCTCTGCGGCCTGCTCTACTTCGGCCACATGGTGTCGCGAATGCAACGCGCGTCGCGCTTCCCCGATCAACACACCATCACCTTAGGTGACCTGATCGCGATGGGGATCATCGCGTCCTGCATGGTCAATCTGTCGGTGCTCATAAACGCGACCTGGAATTCAATGGGCACCGGGACCATCACCTACGGTCCCATCTCCTATGACGGCGCCGCCGACTTTGGCGTGTTTGCCGCCGCCATCAACGCCGTCCTGACGCTCGCCAGCATCGCCGGCGGCTACTTCTTCTTTAGGGGCGTCTTGCTCTTGAGAAGGGCGACCGTGGCGGGCCACAGCTCGCACGGCGCTGATGACTTGGTGTGGCGTGCGGTCACGCACATGTTGGGCGGCGCCTGTCTGGTACAGGTGACGAACGCCATTGATGCCGCGCGCACCACTCTCGGTCTTGTCTGGTAATCCATCAACCCTCAGGAGCAAACGCAAGATGTCCAAAGTCTCACTCAATCCAATCGAATGGCTGGCTGATGCCGGCCGTCACCTTTATGTCAAAGCCACGGTCCGTGCTGGTCAGCTCGCGAATCGACAATGGGAACACCCGTGGCAAGGGCAGCTGATGCGCGCCACTGCCGGAGTGACATTGCTCGGTCTCGTCGCTAAGTCGGCGCACGCAGATGGAGTCGCCGATATGGTCACCAAGGCCGCCGACCAAGGTGATGTCATAAAAACCAACGCCGGGCGACTGTTTGCCGCTGGCGGCTTCGGGGGTGCCGGCTATGGCGGCTACCACTGGTGGCGTAAAGGAAAAGAGGGCGAGCACAGCCAAATCAAGGCAGGGCAGATTGTCTGGCCGATCGTTGGTGGTGCGGTGTTAGGCGCCACGGGCTACGTGCTCATCAAAGCAGGCGAAACGGTCGGCATCGCCGGTTCCTCGCAAGGCCAGATTCCGAACTGAGGACGACGATGGCGCCGGAGCACAACACTGCACCCACTGCGACGGAACCCACTATGAGCGCCGGTCTCCAGCGACCGGCGACGCCGGCACCGGTGCTTGGGAAGTCATTCGAGCGGCCGGCGCCTGTCCCACTGAGGCTGGCCACGAAGGCACGCGTATGGGGAGACATCTCCGGCGGCGCTCTTGAGCCCAGTGGTGCGGCCACGGTGTCCGACCAAGACCGTGACGCCCTACGAAGGCGGTTCGCGCTTCGATGCATGTTTTGCGGCCTGGAGTCTTTGGCCACAGAAGTGCACAACCTCAACCACAACCACGGCGACATTCGATACGAGAACCTGGGGCTCGCAGATTCCTTGTGCCATCGATGGCAACACCTTGGAGAGCTTGGCAAGGGAAACGCGCTGCTGGTCTACCTTCCTGGACTGTCTGCCCGTGATGCCAGCCACCTTCTTCGCACCACGCTCATCGCACTCCTGTCGAGCCAAGAGAAGAGGCAAAGTGACGCCCGCAAGTTGCTGACCTGGATGGCATCGCACCACGTCTACGTTGACCAGGCCTGGGGCACTAGCGACCCTGCGGCCTTCGCGTCTGCCCTTGCACGCACGGTGGCCTTGGACCGCGACCAGCAGGACTTGGCGCTGGCGAACCTTGCCCTGGTTATTCACCCCGAGACGCTGAGCGCCGAGGCTCACAGCTGGCGGCAAGAACTGCAGGCACGTCGCAGCGAAGCATCTTGGGAGGCGCTGTACCACGACGTGATGAACGCCCCCATTTGACGGAGGTTCCGAATGATCCGACTACTTGAAAAGAGCGTGAACGCCATTGAGGATCTCGTTGCTCACATCGGGCGCTACATGATCGGAAAGGATCTCGCTTCGTACTGCGAGCTCACGACCGCGCTTCCACTCAGTGACGACGACGTCCGCCGTAATCCTGAACTCAAGGACCCATACATCGTCGTCACGGACTCGAATGGATTGGCCACCGCCTTCGACCTGCAGGGCACCTTTCAGCTCACTTCCTCCGAGGACTTCAAGGCGATGGTGGACAACCTCCGAGTCAAGATGAATGGCTACATGGCCAGGCACGGGCATTCACTATCGCTTTGCTTCGAAAGTGATCCGGACCGGGCACTCGATGAGCTCATGCGCCTTGCCGAGCCAATGTTGAACACAGCACGCCGCATCGGGCTCAAGTCGGAGGACATCCTTCTCGACCGCGTGCGTCGCAACGCGCCCCTCGTCCAGTTCGAACAGAACCTGCTCGTGGTCTATACCCATATGAACGTAATGGGTGACGAGGAGAGAAAGCGCGAACTGAAGGAGCGCAACGATCGAGCCGCAAGACATCGCCTGCCGGCGATGCTATATGGGCAGAACCCAGCCGCCGCACTGCTGGCCATGAAGTTTCGACACGACACGATGATCGCCCGTGTCAAGGCGGACTTCGAGCTTTGTGGTCGAGACGGCGCTCCCGGCATCATGCTGCGCCCGATCAGCGCGCATGACGCCATTCGCCGGATCCGCATCATGGTAAACCGCGAACGCACGTCGCAGACGTTCCGACCCGTGCTGCCCGGTGACCGCTTCATTCCCCGAGGGCGAGAGGACGAAAAGGACTTTTCCGACCTCTCTGCACCATTGATTGGCTACCAGGTCTGTACCAACTCTGTCCAGCTCGAGGGCGAGATGGTGCGTACCGACGATCTCTGGCATGGCAACTTGTCAATGGAGCTCGGCCCCCAAGAGCCACAGCCTTTCGCCGAGCTGTTCCGAAATGTCGACCGCCGCATGCCGTGGCGAATCAAGTTCGACATCAACCCTGGCGGCCTGACAGAGACGCGCGGGCGGCAAATGCTGCTGGCCTTCGCGGGCTTGTTCCCTGCCAACAAGATGATTCGTCAGTCCTTCATCGATTTGATCGAGCGCAGCAAGCGAGACGCGATCTGTTCCATGAAGGTCACCGCTTCTACTTGGGGCCAAACCGAACTCGAGGCCAAGCATAGGCTGTCGTCGCTGGAGAAGGCGCTGCAGGCCTGGGGTACGTGCCAAATCATCGACGTACATGGTGACCCCGTCGCTGCCTGGGCTTCGACGCTTCCCGCCTTCTCCACAAAGAACATTGCGAACCGGCTTCTGCCTCCGCTGGATGAGGCGCTTTACATGCTGCCTC
>DASTGE010000522.1:0-7188 GCA_035719405.1 Burkholderiaceae bacterium | reverse complement strand
TGCGCGTTCAGCACGTCGAGGTTGACGCGCACTCCCACCCTATAGCCCAGCTGAGTCGCCTCAAGCGCGAGTTTGCTCGATGCCTCGGCGGCTTCCAACGCCGAAGCCTGCGCGGCCAACGATTGCTCGCTGAAGTACGCCCGGCGCGTCGCTTCGGCCACGCTGCGGCGCGCCGCCTCGAGGTCGTCGCGAGCCTTCTCTTCCAGCACGATGGTCTCGCGGACCCGGTTCTGAATCGAGTAGCCGGAGAAGATCGGCACGTTGAGCTGAAGACCCACGCTCGCGGTCTTGCTGGTGCCGGGAATGGTTGCGGCCGCGCCCCTGGCATAGCCGGCGCCCACCGAGCCCACCACGTCCACCGTCGGAAGATTCTGTGCGCGTGCCTTCTCGGTCTCGAGCTTGGCAATGTCGAGCGCGAGTTGAGCCTTGCGGATCGACGGATGCGCGTCTTCCGCGCCGCGCACCCATTGCTCGATGTCGCCCGTGACGAGCGACGACAAGGCCACGCTTGCGGCCGCGAGCGGAACAGGCGCCACACCCTTGCGCCCGACGAGATGGTCGAGCGTCACGCGCTTCGTGCGCAGGTCGTTGTCGGCCGCGATCTCTTGCGCCGTGGCAAGGTCGAAGCGCGCTTGCGCTTCGCGCGTGTCGGTGATCGTTGCCGTTCCGACCTCGAAATTGCGCTTTGCCGACGCCAGTTGCTCCCTGATCGCCGCCTTGTTCGCACGCTGCGAGGCCAGCGCGTCCTGCGCCGCAAGCACGTCGAAGTAGGCCTGTGCGACCCGCACGATCAGATCCTGCTCGGCAGTCTCCAGGTCGGCGCTCGACTGATCGAGCGACTTGTAGGCCTGCGCGATGGTCGCCTGATTCGGACGATTGAATAAAGGATGCCGGCCCGAGATGGCGGCGTTGGTGCTGCTTGCGCCCACGAGGCCGGGTTTCGGCAGGTCGCTTTCGACGCGCGCCGCCGATACGCTGCCGCTGATGTTCGGGCGTGCCAGCGCCTCTGCCTGTGCGGCACGATATTCCGCAGACTGTGCCAGCGCACGCGCCGAGAGGTAGGGCGCGTCGTAGGCTCTTGCCGCGGTGTAAAGCTCCAACAGGTCTTCTGCATGGGCGGTGTGAAAGCCGCCAGCGGCAATTGCCAATGCCGCGGCTGCCCGATACCAATTCCCGATGCGTGTGTTCCGGCCCTGGCCGATGCGAAGTGCCGACTCCATCAGAACTTGAACTTCGGTGGCTCTTCGAAGCCGACCAGACGAGGGGCCACAGTGTCGAACAACTCGACGCGATGGAAGGCCGACTCGCCGACCCGCGTGACCAGCACGGCTCGCATCACCGGCTCGTAGCCGACGATCGCCTCCAGGCGTCCGCCCACCTTGAGCTGCCGCAGCAACTGCTGTGGCACTTCCGCCAACGAGCCGGACAACAAGATGGCATCGAACGGCCCCTCCTCCGGCAGTCCGGGCGCGCCGTCGCCTTCACGCACCTGAACGTTGAAGACCCCCGCGCGCTTCAGGTTCTGCCGTGCGAACTCGGCCAGCTTCGGCCGGATCTCCATCGTGATCACCTGTTGAGCCTTGTGGCCGAGCAGGGCGGCCATGAAGCCGGATCCGGTGCCGACTTCGAGCACCTTCTCGTGGCGCGCCACCTTCAGCTCCTGCAGCAGCCGCGCCTCAACCTTCGGCGCCAGCATGCACTGGCCTTCAGGCAAGGGCACCTCGGTGTCGACGAAGGCCAGGGGCTTGTAGGCCTCGGCCACAAAATCCTCCCGCTTCACCACGGCAAGCAGCGACAGCACGCTGTCGTCCAGAACTTCCCACGTTCGGATATGCTGCTCGATCATGTTGAAGCGGGCTTGTTCGACGTTCATGAAAGAGTCCTGATAGTCGTTTCGTTGGCGACCGGCGATTGTAATTTCGCCTCATTGCCCCGGCCGGGGACGCGCGGCAGGCGAGGCGGCGGTTCGCCGTGCCTTAAATTCGCAGCCCATGAAACATGTCCCATCTTCCCGCCGGATGATCGTGGCGGCGTTGTTCGCGCTCGGGCTCTCCGGCTGTGCCAGCCTCGGCGTTCCGCGCACGCTCACGCTCAGCGAGTCCGATCTCAACGCCCTGATCGCCCAGCATTTCCCGAAGAACGAGCGTCTGGCCGAGTTGGCAGACATTACCGTGAGCGCACCGCGTGTGTGGCTGATACCGGAGCGCAATCGCCTCGGTACGAGCATCGAGGTCAAGGGCGGCGATCGGCACTGGGGCCGTCTTCAGGGCCGGCTCAGCATGGACTGTGCGTTGCGCTTCGAGCCTGCCGACGCTTCCATCCGCCTGACGCAGGTCAAGGTCCAGCAGTTCAGCCTGGACGCCGGCGGCACCGCACTGCCCCTGCCCGTGCAGCGGGTCGGTGGTCTGCTGGCAGAGCGCGTGCTGGAGGATCTGTCGATCTACCAGGTCAAGCCCGAGCGCATGCAGCGGCTTTACGAGGCCGGTTTCAGGCCGGGGGCCGTGAACGTCACCTCGAATGGCGTGGAAGTGACGCTGGCGCCGCGTTAACCTCCACCGCCCTTGGCTATCATCCCGCGCTTCGATTCAAACACGGGAGCGCTGAAAGCGTGTATCTGCTGCTGCTGGTCAAGGCCGTCGTAATGGGCATCGTCGAAGGGCTGACGGAATTTTTGCCCATCTCGTCGACGGGGCACCTCATCCTCGCCGGCTCGGTGCTCGGCTTCACCGACCAGACGATAGGTTCGGCCAAGCTGTTCGAGATCGTGATCCAGACCGGCGCGATCCTGGCGGTCATCCTCATCTACTGGCAGCGCGTGCGCGACACGATGCGGGGCCTCGGCAACGATCGGCGCGCGCAGCGTTTTGCCATCAATGTGGCGATCGGCTTCCTGCCGGCGGCCGTGCTCGGCGTCGTGTTCAGCAAGGCGATCAAGGCCCATCTGTTCACGCCGCTGGTCGTGGCCACCACGTTCATCCTCGGCGCGCTGGTCATTCTGTGGGCCGAGTCGCGGCCGGCGAGCGCCGTGCGGGTTCGCAACGTCGACGAGATGTCGCCCCTGGACGCGCTGAAGGTGGGACTGGCGCAGTGCTTGGCGCTGATCCCCGGCACCAGCCGCTCGGGTGCGACCATCATCGGTGGCATGCTGTTCGGCCTGAGCCGGCAGGCGGCCACCGACTTCAGCTTTTACCTCGCGATCCCGACCCTGATCGGCGCCGGCGTCTATAGCCTCTGGAAGGAGCGCGGTTCGCTGTCGGTGTCAGACGGCCCCCTGCTTCTGGTGGGCACGGTCGTGTCATTCATCGTGGCCTGGGGTTGCGTGCGCTGGCTTTTGCGCTACATCGCAACCCACGACTTCAAGCCCTTTGCGTGGTACCGCATTGCGTTCGGACTGGTCGTGCTCGCTACGGCGTGGGCGGGCTGGGTCGACTGGCACGCGTGAAGACGATGTCCCACACGCCGTGGCCAAGCTTCAGGCCGCGCTGCTCGAATTTCGTGAGCGGTCGGTAGGCAGGGCGCGGCGCGTAGCCTGGTGCAGTGTTGGTCAGGGCGGGTTCGTCGCTCAACACCTGCAGCATCTGCTCCGCATAAGGCTGCCAGTCGGTCGCGCAATGCACATAGCCGTCCGGTGCCAGCCGGGTGGCAAGCAGTGAGACGAACGCGGGCTGGATCAGGCGTCGCTTGTGGTGCTTCTTCTTGTGCCAAGGGTCGGGGAAGAACACATGCACGCCGGCCAGGGATGCCGGCGCGATCATGCGATCAATGACCTCGACCGCGTCGTGGCGCACGATGCGCAGGTTGGTGAGGCCCTGCTCGCCGATGCGCTTGAGCAGTGCGCCCACGCCGGGCTCGTGGACCTCGATGCCGATGAAGTCGCACTCGGGGCGCGACGCCGCAATCTGCGCCGTCGCATCGCCCATCCCGAAGCCGATTTCGAGCACTACAGGCGCGCGCCGTCCGAACACCGCCTCGTAGTCGATCGGCTGATCCTGGATGGGCAGCACGAATCGCGGACCGAGTTCCGCGATCGCTCGCTGCTGGCCGGTGCCCATCCGCCCTGCGCGCAACACATAGCTGCGAATGGTGCGGGGGTGAGCGACGAAAGTTGGATCCAGGGGAAGGGGCGGCTGGTTCATCGGCATCGGTTGCAGGGCGGGAGGCGAGATTCTGGCTGACCTCGCTCCTCGGCAGGGGACGCGCTATGCTGGCGTAAATGTATTGGGTGAACACATTGAGCCAATGGCTGTCCCGCGTGCATGGCGCGCGGCTCAGATGCTGTCGGAGCTTGCCTGGCGCTGCCGGTCACCCCTGTCGGCGAAGAGTCCGCGCAGAGCCCGCGCTTGCATTCGCTTCCGGCAAAAAGAGACGGCCCGCGTGGGGCCGTTCGAGGTGTTTGGAGCGGGTGAAGGGAATCGAACCCTCGTATGAAGCTTGGGAAGCTGCCGTTCTACCATTGAACTACACCCGCAGCGGGGGCGATTATAGGGCGTCGACTTGCCGGGAGAGGCAGCAATGACTCGCGGAAACGACCGTAAGGCGTTGCGCGTGCTGTGCGTCGCACCGTTGGCGTGGCCGCTCGCGCAGGATCCTTCCTTCGTCGTCGAGACGTGTCCCGATCACGCTGCCGCTGACCAGTGTCTTGCGCAAATGCCTTTCGACGCGGTGTTGGCGCCTGTGCCCGCCACGCAGTGGTCGGGCTTGTCGCACGCAGCGCTGAGTGCGGCCGTGGTGCTGGTGGGCGATCTGGCACAGGCCGTAAGGTTTCTCGGCGTCGGCGTGCAGGACCTGCTGCCTCACGAGGAAGCGGTGCGCCCGGAGGTTGTTGCGCGCGTGTTGCGACTTGCCGTCGAGCGCAAGCGCATCGAGCATGAAGCGCGCCGCGCCTACGCCACCGACCTTGCCACGGGGCTGCCGAACCACAGCCAGCTGATCGAGCACATGTCGCATCTGCTGGCCTTGCGTGAACGCGTGCCGGCGCCGATGGCACTGCTGGTGATCCGCCTGGAGGGCCTGCACACGACCGAGTCCCAGCTGGGCCGTGAATCGACCAATGTGCTCAGGCGGAAGATTGCGGTGAGGCTGCGAGCCGGCGTGCGGGCAAGTGACGTCGTCGCCTCGCTCGGCAACGACGCGTTTGCTGTGCTGCTGTCGCAAATCGAGGAGCCCGAGCATGCCGCCTCCGTGGGGCGGAAACTGTCGAAGGTGCTCTCGGAGCCGTTCAACGTGGCCGGTCTGCAGGTTGCGGTGGCGGTGGCACTCGGCGTGAGCATCTACCCGCACGACGGCAAGGAGGCCGACCTGCTGCTTAGACACGCGGCGGGTGAAGCGACGATGAGCCCGGCCGTCGGGCGCGCCGGGTTTGCGAACCGGCTCGAAGGCGGATTGGCACAAGCAGCCAATGACGAGGAGGTCGCCCCGGAAGACTGACCGGCCGGGCTTCCTGAGCGTGCAGTGGCCGGATCGGGAATGCCGGATGCTGCCTGGTGTGTGGTAGTCCCGACTGCGAGCGCCACCAACGATGAGCCTGAGCGAAGTCCGGCCTTCCATGCGACATGATGTTGACGACGAGGCGACTGCAGCGCCGGAGCTGCTGATCGCCTTCGGCAGCCAGACGGGCACCGCAATTCAGCTCGCGTGGGCAGGCGCGAGGGCGCTGAAAGCGGTCGGGCAGCGCGTGCGCGTGCTTCCGCTCAACAAGCTGTGTCCGCACGACCTCCAAGGCGCGCGGTACATGCTCTTCGTCGTCAGCACCTATGGCGACGGCGAGGCGCCAGACAACGCGGCGAACTTCGAGCGCCGGACGATGAGCGACCCTGCCTCGCGGCTCGACCTGCGACATCTGCAATACGGTGTGCTTGCACTCGGCGACCGCACCTATGCCGACTTCTGCGCCTTCGGCGCGCGCCTTGACGCATGGCTGGAAGGGCAGGGCGCGCGGCGCTGGTTCGATCTCATCGAGGCCGACAAAGGCGATGACGGGGCGGTGACCCGATGGCGCGAGCAACTGGCGCGGGTGGTGGGTGTCGATCATCTCCCGGCATGGCGCTCGCCCGGCTTCGAGCGCTGGCGGCTGCTCGAACGCCGGCTCCTCAACCCCGGCAGCCTCGGCGAGCCGACCTACCATCTTGCGCTGGAGCCTGTCTATCGCGTGCCCGGCGGCCCAATGCCTCACTGGGAAGCGGGCGATCTTGCGCAGATCGTCGTCCCTGACGACCCGTCCCAGCCTCGTGACTACTCCATCGCGACGCTGCCCGCGGACGGCTCGCTGCAGTTGCTTGTGCGACAGGAGCATCGAAGCGACGGCCGTCCTGGGCTGGCGTCAGGGTGGCTCACCCAAGGCCTGGCTCACGATGGCGAGGTGGATCTTCGGCTGCGCCCGAATCCGACCTTCCGTCTCGGCGGCAACGTCTCACGTCCGCTCATCCTGGTGGGGAACGGCACCGGCCTGGCGGGCGTGCGTGCGTTGCTGAAGGCGCGCATCGCGGCCGGTCAGCGTTGCAACTGGCTCATGTTCGGAGAGCGCAGCGAGGCGCACGACTTCTACCATCGGGACGAGCTGCAGGCGTGGTTTCACCAGGGGTGGCTCAAGCGACTGGATCTCGCCTTCTCGCGGGACCAGGGCCATCGTGTGTATGTGCAGCACCGGCTGGTCGAGAACGAGCGTGCGCTGATGTGCTGGGTCGACGATGGGGCGGCCATCTATGTGTGCGGCAGCCTGCACGGCATGGCAGGCGAGGTCGACGCAGCGCTGCGCCGCGTGATGGGCACCGAGCGCGTCGACGTGCTCGCCGACGAAGGCCGTTATCGACGCGACGTGTATTGACTGCGGCAGCCCAAGCCTACTTCGTGATGTCGCCCAGGCAGAGGTACTTGACCTCGAGGTAGTCGTCGATGCCGTGGTGCGCCCCTTCACGCCCGAGGCCTGACTGCTTCACGCCGCCGAACGGCACCTCCGCCGTCGAGATGAGCCCCGTGTTGACGCCGACCATTCCGTACTCCAGCGCCTCGCCGACTCGGAAGATGCGGCCGACATCACGGCTGTAGAAGTAGCTCGCGAGCCCGTACTCGGTCGCGTTGGCTGCGTCGATCGCCTCCTGCTCGGTCTTGAAGCGGAACACCGGCGCCACCGGCCCGAAGGTTTCCTCGCGCGCGCACAGCATGCCCGCATGCGCGTCGGCCAGCACGGTC
>DASTGE010000521.1:0-3106 GCA_035719405.1 Burkholderiaceae bacterium | reverse complement strand
CTTGTCGATCGTGCGCGCCAGCGCGATCTCCTTGCTCAAACGGTCGGCCGTGATTGAGCGGATGCCCGCCGGCATCTCCCGCAGCGCCTCGATCACCTCGGGCGTGACGACCACGCCAGGGGCGTCCAGCTCGCCCAGCCTCGCGTAGTTCGGCTGCGCCGCCGTGACGAGTCCCTGCAGCGCCGCCTGCACCGGCGGAATCTCCGCCTCGAACTTGGGCGCCAGCCCGATGCCGATCGAAGATCCCTTGGCCGGGCACTCCGCCTCGCCACAGGTGGCCACGATCTGGTCGCCCAGCACATCGACCGCAAACTGCGCCGCATCGACTGGCCGCGCGAACGTGCGCGCCAGCTTGGTCTGCCCGAGCGCTGGATCGGTCGAGTAGTCGGTCGTGTCCCCTCCTACCGGGTGGTTGATCAACGTCGCGTTGTAGCCGGCAGTCACCAGATCGCGCACCAGCCGCACCGGCTGCTGCCCCGCACCACCGCGCCGATTGCCGCCGATCCACACCATGCCGTCACGACCGGCACGCTGCTCGACGTTGGTCTTGGCCGTCAGCACGTCGCCGGTGGCGCTGGCCTGCACCTTCCACGCATCGCCCTTGGCCAGGCGCGCCCACTCCTCGTAGGGATCGCCACCGGCCTTGATCTGCGCCTCCATCTCCTCGCAGGTCTTTAGCGCCGCACCGACCTGCGCCTCGGCCTTTTGCGAGTAGGTCTGGAACAGCTCGTACAACCCGGGCTGCACGCGCTGAAAGATGTACATCGGCAAAGCGGCAATGCCCGAGCGCACGGCACCCTGGACCTGCGTGCCCACCTGTGAGAAGCCATTCATCAGGTTGGCCCACGACAAGCCGATGTCGAAGCGACCACAGCTGTAGTTCAACCGCAGCGTGCCGCCCAGGCCGAGCTGCAGCGCGATGGGGTTGCGCTTGTTGGCGCGTCCGGCCGGGTCACCACCACCCATGCGGTAATACAGGCTCTGCTGCGATGTCGGTCGCTCCAGGGGGCTTTGGAGCGGGCCTTGCAACTGTGCGACCGCGGCCGAGCACATCAGGCCCATCATCGCCGCCGTGGTGATCATTGGAATCCGTTGCATCGTCGGAAATCGCTCCATCAAAAACTCACCGAGCCGAGGAAGGCAGATCCCGCCCGCTGGCAGCACTCCTGCCGGCGCCACAGGTTCCACACGGCACCCCGGTCGTCGGCGTTCGCGCCGTCGCCATAGGTGGCCGGCGTGATGACGTCGTTGCTGCCGAACACGACACAGCTGCGGCTCGGGTTGGGATACAGCCGCTGCCAGCGCGTGTGGTTGCCGTCGTTCTCGCGGATGCCCTGGAAGCCGAACCACACATACCCATCCGGCTGCAGATTCAGCCGGGTGTAGATGTGCGGCTGCGCCGGCTGTCCCACGATGTCGGCCACGCGCTGCGCCAGCACTGCAGAACCCTTCACCGGGTGCTGCTGCACGATCGACCCTTGCCGCGGATACACGCTGCCCCAGGTCTGCACCGCACCCGATCCCACCTCGCGCAGTCCGGGCAGCCAGCTGGCCGGATACAGCTGTTCCAGCGGCAGCAACGAGCGCCAGAAGAAGGCGTCCAGATTCGACTGGTAGTGCAGCGCGAAGGGCGTTGCGCCTGCAGGGCACACAAACGCAAGCGGACCTGCGCTTGCACCGGCAACAGCGCCAGCACCGGCAACGGCGTCGACAGCCCCAGCCATGCTGCCCGCACTGCCAGCGGCGGTGCCGATGCGTGAGCCGAGGTCGACAGCGCCTCTGAGCTGATCCAGTGCGCCTGTAATACGGCTGAGGTTCGCAGTGGCACCTGCCCAGATGCTGTTGAAGTCGAACAGCTGTTGTGCCCCCTGCGCCTGACCACTGTCGATGTAGCTCTGCGGCACCTGCTGCCACTGCTGCATCACCTGCGCCGGTCCCTGCGCGATGAACTTCGTCAGCTCCATCGGCGTGGGGACCGGCACCGAACTCGGCGAATCGAGCGAGGGCAGGCGACCCGACAGCAGCATCGACAGCGTGTTCACCGGATTGCCGATCGCATCGGCATCGCGAAACATCACGCTCGCCCCGGCGGCCCGCTTCACCTTGAAGCGCGTGCCGGCAGAGTCCATCACGCCGGCACCGCTCATTGCCGCTGCGACAGTGCTGGTGCTTTGTGCCAGCAGGCGGCCCCATTCCCAAGGATGCTGCGACGGGTCGTGATACACGCTGACCACGAGGTCCGGGGTGAAGTGCTGCACCCGCATCGAGGTCTTCACGCTGCAGCCGAAGAAGCCGCACTTGAGGAAGAAGCAGGCGCCAGTGATGCGATAACGCGCGCACGACGGCGCGGCGGCCAAGGTCTGGGCGGCGATGCTCGCGGTGGTCAACGCGCCCTCGGACTGAGCGATGGCGGTCACGGATGCGCCGACGAGCGACATCGCCGCGACACCACGGGCGAAGCGGTTCATGGACGTGCCCCTTGGCTGCGCCGATACGCAGCCACCGCAGCGGCGACATCGGCAACCCCATACACGATCGCCTTGCCATCGATCACCACCGCCGGCACGCGCTCGATGCCGTATTCGCGCGCCAGCATCAGACCCTGGCTCGCGTTGGCCACCCGTTGCTGCAAGGCCGCTCCCATGCGCTGCATCCGCTGCTGCGCGATGCGCTGGGCCTGTGCTTCGTCGGCCGGCAGCCCTTGCGACAGCTCCGCCTCGAGCCGCTGCAGCGCGTCGAGCTGGTACACCGTGGCCGTGCTGACGTTGGCCAATGCAATCCCCGCGTTCGTAAAGACCTCGACCTTCACCGGCGCAGGCGGGCCGCTTTGTACGCTGCTGATCTCGGTCGAGCGTGAGGCCTGCGCAGACACGCCAAACGTCAACGCAGCGATGCCGGTGGCGAGAACAAGACGCCACGCATCGCGCCTCGACATGCGACGCCTCATCCCCGTGCACCTTCAATCTCCCGCGCCACCCGGTGCGCCGCTTCGAGCTCGCTGCAACCATGACGCGCCATCAGCCGCTGCCGATGCGCCTTCTCATGCTGCTCGGTCTGCGCCAGCGCCAGGCACAACGCGGGCGGCACATTGCGGAACAGCCAGTTG
>DASTGE010000520.1:0-3132 GCA_035719405.1 Burkholderiaceae bacterium | reverse complement strand
GGAGTTGGAGCCTCCGGAAAAGTCGTCGCGGTTCAAACAACTGGGTCGAATGCGGCGGTGACGACCGTCGGTCGTACGGTCATCACCGCCGAGCAGGAGTCAGCCCCGCGCCAGAGTCCCTTCCGGATCATAGAGTGCGCCCTGGACAATCCGCGCCGGACGCCGCTCGCCCAAAATCGATATCTCGTAAGCACCGTCGTCGGCCAGCGCATCAATCTGCACGTAGCCCATGGCGATGCTGGTCCCGACCCGGTGGCCGAAGCCCCCGGAGGTAACAAAGCCGACGTATTCGCCATTCCGCCAAATGGGCTCGTAACCGGCAGCGTCTGCGTCGGTCGCATCCACCGCAAATGTCACCAGTTGCTGCGTTGGTCGCGCATCCCGCTCTCGCAGAGCAGCGGAGCGGCCGATGAAATCAGGCTTGGTGAAATCGATGAAGCGATCGAGCCCGCACATCGCCGGAGTATAGTCACGGCTGAACTCGCGCGACCAAATGCCGTAGCTCTTTTCAAGCCGCATGGCCGTCAGGGCATGCAGGCCGAAGTTGACCACCCCCAGCTCCGCTCCAAGCTCCATCACCTTGCAATACAGTGATCGAATGTACTGGGCAGGCGCGTAGATCTCGTAAGTCAGTTCGCCAGAGAGAGAAACCCGAGCGATGAAACCGGGCGCGAGCCCGATGTCGGCCTTGCGAACGGCCATGAATGGCAGCGCCTCGGCACTCACATCGAGCGAGGTTAACCGCTCGAGCAATCTGCGCGCATTGGGGCCGACCAGATGGATGCCCTGCCACTCCAGCGTGACATTGCGGATGGTGACACCCTCACCGGCGAGATGTTCGTCGAACCAGCGGCCGTGCCACGATTGGAGGTAACCGGAACCGAACAGGACGAAGCGCTGTTCATCCAGCCGCATGACGGTCAGATCGCCCATCAGCCGCCCGCTGTGCGACATCAGCGGGGCGAGCCGGACGCGGCCGACGGCGGGGAGCTTCGAAGCCAGCATCCGGTCCAGCGCAGCTGCCGCATTGGGGCCGCTGATTTCGTACTTGGCGAAGGAAGCGGCATCGAACACCCCCACCCCCGCCTGGACCCCGGCAATTTCGCGGGCGACTGCAGGGAAAGCGTTCGAGCGCTTGAGCGATGGAGTTTCCTCCGCCAGCTCGCCTTCGCCTGCGAAGTAGAGCGGGACTTCAAGGCCGAAGCTCACCCCGAACACGGCGTTCTGGGCCTTGAGGACATCGTACAGGACGTCCGTCTGCGTATTGCGCCCCGCCGGCCAGTACTCGTTGGGATAGGCGAGAATGAACCGGTTGGAATAGAATTCCTTGGCCTTCTCGATGGTGTAGCTGGGGGTGGCGTAGGGACCGAACCGTGCGACATCCATCGCGAAGATATCTTCTCCCGGCTCGCCGTCGATGATCCACTGTGCCAGCGACAGACCGACCCCTCCGCCTTGGGCAAAGCCTGCCATCACGCCGCAGGCCGACCAGTAGTTGGGCACCCCCGGCACCGGTCCGACCAGAGGATTGCCGTCGGGCGCGAAGGTGAAAGGACCGTTGATAATGCGCCGGATCCCCGCGTTGGCCACGGCAGGGAACCGCTCGTAGCCATGCACAAGGGCGTCCGAGATTCGCTCCAGCTGAGGCGGGAGCAGTTCGGTCTCGCCATAGTCCCATGGCGTGCCATTGACCGCCCAGGGCGTGGCATTTTTCTCGTAGACACCGACGAGCATCCCCTGACGCTCCTGCCGCAGGTAGATTTCGGCATCGAGGTCGAGGATGAGCGGCAACTCGCGGTCAAATTGCGCAATTTCGGGGATGTCGTCCGTCAGCAGATAATGGTGCTCCATGGGGATCAACGGCAGTTGCACGCCGACCATCGCGCCAACTTCGCGGGCCCACAGGCCGGCGGCATTGACCACATGCTCCGCCTCGAGTTCGCCCTTGTCCGTGACGATCCGCCAGGTGCCACGGCCGGTCGGCTTGATGTCCATAACCCGCGTGTAGCGATAGATCTGCGCACCTGCCTTGCGGGCGGCCTTGGCATAGGCGTGGGTGGCCCCCGACGGGTCGACGTGACCCTCGTGCGTATCGTAGAGCGCACCGAGAACGCCGCTGCCCACCTCCATCAAGGGACAAAGTGCCTTGATCTCGGACGGCGTGATCAATTCGGTCTCCAGACCCAGAACACGATGCCGCGCATGGTCCGCCCGAAGGAAATCCCACCGCGCCTGCGTTGCGGCGATATTGATTCCCCCGGTCATGTGCATGCCGACCGACTGCTCCGAGATCTCCTCAATCTCGCGATAGAGTTCGATCGTGTAGGATTGCAGCTTTGCTATGCCCGGGTCACTGTTCAGCGCATGAAAGCCGCCCGCCGCATGCCAGCTCGAGCCCGCCGTCAACTCCTTGCGTTCGATCAGCGCGACGTCCGTCCACCCGAGCTTCGTGAGGTGATAGAGGATGCTACAGCCGATGACACCGCCACCGATCACTGCAACGCGGACGTGAGACTGCATAATTCCTTGTTCCTTCAACTGCTCCATGCGACTTCAATCCGCGAAGACACATGTGTACCCGGGGTAACGATGCACCATTGTATCGTGCTGGCAAGGTCGCACTTTGGATCGGCCGGGCTATTTCTTAGGTTTGCCGGTTAGAGGGATTTCAGAAGGGCTGCGACCGGCGCAAAGTCGCGTCGGGAACAATGAGGTGATCCAGATATGAAGGTGACTGAGTGACGCGCGTGTCGGGAGATCGGTGGTGGGTGCTGTTTGTGCTGACCATGGTTTATGCTCTGAACATCGCCGATCGGTTCGTCGCCTCGACACTGATCGAGCCGATTCGTCATGAGTTTCGATTGAGCGATGGCGCGGTCGGCCTGCTGACCGGCGCCTCCATTGCACTGTTTTATGTAAGCGCTGGAATCCCGCTCGGGATGCTCGCGGACCGCAAGAGCCGCAAGGTCATGATCGTCGCTTCACTGACCTTGTGGTCCTTGCTGACGAGCGTGTGCGGGCTGACGCAGACGTTCTGGCAACTGCTCGTCGCCCGGGTCGGCGTTGGCATTGGCGAGGCCGGTGGCACGCCGCCTTCCCAGTCGCTCCTGGCCGACAAGTTCCTGCCTCGAT